>JAFQII010000069.1 GCA_017397605.1 Clostridia bacterium | reverse complement strand
GCTTGCAGACCGTATTGCGCGCTGTAGCTGTCGTCCATCATATGATGGATCGTCGTACTGCCGATCGCGGTACTGGTGCTGACCAGCACAAGCATCACAACAAATGCAAGCAGAATGTTCATAATCGGGCCTGCCAGAACGATGAGCATACGCTTGAAAATATGCACTTCGTTAATCGGCTTTCTTCCGATGCAGGCGGCAAGTGTCTCGGCATCGGCTTCCTCATCCTCGCCCGGCTCGCCCACCATGCGGACATAGCCGCCCACGGGGAGTGCGCGGATCGAAAACGTATTGATCTTGCCTTCCCAGCTCTTGATCTTGGGGCCCATTCCGATCGAAAACTCGATGATCGCCACACCGCACGCGCGGGCAACCAGATAATGTCCCAATTCATGCACGGTGACGAGAATGCCAAAGATCAAAAGGGTAACGGCAACGGTGATAACAATAGACAAGGGAATCTTCCTTTCAGTTGGGCGTTGCCCAAACGATGTGACGCCAAAGGCGTCAATGATGTTGAGCTTCGCTCAAACGATGTGCAAGCTGCGCTTGCAATTTCGGTAGCGATTTGCAAAAAGCAAATCGCTATTTTATTGTATATTTCTATGGGCAAACAACTTACCGTTTGCGCGCCCTGCGCGCAACTTCATTTCGCGCGGTACGCGCGAACATACTCTCTCGCTTGTTTGTCGGCTTCAAAAATATCTTCGAGTGTGGGTTCTTTTACAAAATGCGCCTGCTCGGTCGCGGCGATGACCACGTCAAACAGCTCGGTGTAGCCGATCTCATCGCGCAAGAATCTGCCGACGGCAACTTCGTTTGCGCCGTTCATCGCAGACGGCAGGTTGCCGCCCTTGGCGATCGTATCCTTGGCAAGCTGCAACAAGGGGAACGTCTCCGTATCGGGACGGTAGAACGTCAGCTTACCGATCTCAAACAGGTCAAGCTCCGCAGAGGGAGACTCCATGCGTTCGGGATAAGTCAGCGCGTACTGAATGCACAGACGCATGTCGGGGACGCCCATTTGTGCCAGCACCGCGTTGTCCGCAAACTGCACCATCGAGTGAATCACGCTCTCGCGCTGAATGACCACTTCGATTTGATCGGGAGACACGTCAAACAGATGCACCGCCTCGATCAACTCCAGTCCCTTGTTCATCAGCGTTGAGCTGTCGACTGTGATCTTGGGGCCCATGCTCCAGTTGGGATGCTTGAGCGCATCCGCGGCAGTCACATGCTCCAAAAAGGCGCGGTCCTTGCCGAAAAACGGGCCGCCCGAGCCGGTCAGCAAAATTTTGGTCGGCTTCACCCCGCCCTGCAAGCACTGAAAAATCGCGGAGTGCTCGCTGTCCACAGGCAGGATGCGCACGTTTTGCTCACTCGCACGTTTCATCACGATGTCGCCGCCTGCGACCAGCGTTTCTTTGTTGGCGAGCGCGACATCCTTGCCCGAGTCGATCGCCGCGAGCGTGGGACGCAAACCCAGAATGCCCGTCAGCGCGTTGACAACGGTATCGCTTTCATCTTCGTATGCAAGCGCGGAAAGCGCCTCCTCCCCACTCACCACACGGATGCTTGTATCCGCCAGCAAGGTCTTGAGGGAAGAATAGCGCTCTTTGTCAATATAAACGGTTTTGGGCAGGAACTCGCGTGCCTGCCGCTCCAGGTCTTTTTCTCGTCTGCCTGCGGCAAGTGCGGTCACGCGGATGCCATGCTTGCGTGCAACGTCAAGCGCCTGCGTACCGATCGAGCCGGTCGAGCCGAGAATACAAATCGAATTTGTCATATCAAATTACCAAAAAACGGAATGTAGATCAGCACGTTCATCAAAACCGCAACGGGGATGGTGCTGTCAAAACGGTCCATCACACCGCCGTGCCCCGGAAACAGTTTGCCGTAGTCCTTGACGTCAAAATGACGTTTGACCACCGACGCAAACAAATCGCCGAAGATCGAAACGATCGCCAACAGCACCGATGCGGCAAATACCCCAACCAGCGGAAGCACATCCCAGCCTTTTGCAAAGCCGTAAACAACCACCGCAACGATGCCCGTGCTTGCGACGCCGCCGATCGCGCCTTCCACCGTCTTTTTGGGAGAAATATTGGGGCAAAGCTTACGCTTGCCGAAAAACCGTCCCGTAAAATACGCCAATGTATCCGCAACCCACGGGATACAAAGCGTGATCCACAGATAGGTGCAAAGCTTGCTCTGTCTGATGTTTTCGGCAAAGACCGCCACGCCAAGCGACGACAGAGAAGCCATTGCTTCAAAGCCGATACACGCATAAACGCACAAACCGTAAAGCATCACCAAACGGTCTGCGGGTACTTTTCCGTGACGTACGATCGCCGCAATGACAAACAGCACCGCCAACAGCGAAAACGCCATCAACGAGCTGTCCCGCCAAAACAGTTCAAATTCGGGATGCGCGATCAACCATGCGGAGTAACCCCATCTGGTGTTCTGAAATACAACATATACCGCAGTCAACAGCATCGCGCCAATGACAAGGGGGTATTCTTTTTTGAGTCCCAGACAGGACGCAAATTCAAAGACCGCGATCGCGCCCAGCAAGCCCCAGACGCAGACCACCGCCCAAGCGGGCGCAAACAGCAAAATGGGAATCAAAAGACACAGCGCGACAACAGCAGTAATAATGCGTGTTAACATGATAACACCTCAAAGGTTGCAAGCTACGCTTGCAAATGATGTTGGGCAATGCCCAAATGATGTTGAGCTACGCTCAAACGATGTGACGCTACGCGCCAACGATGTTGCGCGCACGGCGCGCAAACGATAAGTTGTTCCCCTTTGGAAATTTCCACAGGCAAACAAATCAACTTTTGTGCACGAATAGTCCGCGTAAGCGAGCGGGTGCACAACTTCATTGCACATCAGTGCACTTCATTGCCTTTCAGGCACTTCGTTTGGCCATCGGGCAACATCGTTTGCGACCTCAGGTCGCAACTATTTTCCGAACCGTCTCTTGCGCCCTTCAAAGTCGTGCAGAGCCTTATACAGCTCCTCTTTGTGAAAATCGGGCCAGAGCACGTCCGTAAAATAATATTCCGCATAGGCGGATTGCCATAACAAAAAGTTGGAAATTCTGTATTCCCCGCTGGTGCGGATGATCAGATCGGGATCGGGCAGACCTGCGGAATACAAATGGCGCTCGATGTCCGCATCGGTGATCTCCGTTTTGCCCTCTTTGATCAGCTCATTGCACGCATGCACAAGCTCCTGTCTGCCGCCGTAGGACAGACAAATGGACAGCGTCATGCCCGTATTGCCCGACAATTCCTCCTGACATGCCAAAAGAGATGCACGCTTTCCCTCTTCAAACAGAGAAAGATCGCCCATCAGGTGCAAGCGGATATTTTTGCGGTGCATTTCGGGAGTGTAACGGCGGATGCCTGTTTCCATGAGTGTCATCAGCGCATCGACCTCGGTCTTTTCGCGGTTCCAGTTTTCGTATGAGAACGCGTAGACCGTCATGTACTTGATTCCCAAGTCACTGCAGGTATCGACCATTTCGACAAAGGTGTCCAAACCCACCTTGTGTCCTGCGGTGCGCGGGAGCAGCCGCTTTTTTGCCCAGCGGCCGTTCCCGTCCATAATCATCGCTACATGCGTCGGCAATTTTGCAAATTGCTCGATAGCCATGTCAGAACTCCATGATCTCCTTGTTCTTCTTCGCAACGACCTCGTCAATGATCTTGACGTACTTGTCGGTGAGATCCTGAACAGCTTTTTCTGCCAATTTGACGTCATCCTCGGTCAGGCTGCCGTCTTTTTTCTGCTTTTTGATATCTTCGTTTGCGTCGCGGCGCAGGTTACGGACAGCAACCTTTGCTTCTTCGCCCATTTTTGCGGTTTTCTTGGTGTATTCTTTACGGCGTTCCTCGGTCAACGGCGGGAAGCTCAGACGGATCATCTTGCCGTCGTTCTGGGGCGTGATGCCCAAGTCGGAAGCGGCAATCGCTTTTTCGATTTCTTTGAGAATAGAAGTCTCCCACGGCTGAATGATCAGCGTTTTTGCATCGGGAGTCTTGATGGTAGCCACGCCGTCAAGGCTGGTGGGCGTGCCGTAGTAAGGAACGGTGATCTTGTCAAGCACCTTTGCGGATGCTCTGCCGACGCGAATGGTGCCGAACTCGGACTCCAACACCTCTACGGTCTTTTTCATTTTGGATTCGTAATTTTTGGTATCAAAGCTCATGGTCAGTTTCCTTTCTACATATCAGACTTGTTTTTATTCTTCAATCAGTGTGCCGAGGTTTTCACCCATGACCGCACGGGTGATGTTGGCAGGGTCGGACAGCCCAAACACCAACGCTTTCATGCCGTTTTCTCTGCCGATCGCCGACGCGGTCAGGTCGATGGCTTTGAGGTTGTTGGACAAAATGGTATCGTAAGTCAATGTATCGTACTTCTTGGCATCGGGATTCTTGGCAGGATCGCTGTCGTACACGCCGTCGATGTTCTTGGCAGACAGCAATACGTCGCATTTGAGTTCCACCGCGCGCAGCATCATGCCTGTGTCGGTGGAAAAATACGGATAGCCGACACCGCAGGGAATCAGCACAACCTTGCCCTCATCGAGATATTCCATCGCTTTGTACTGCGCATAGGGCTCGCAGACCTGCTGGATCTGGAACGCGCTCATCACGCGCGCATCCACGCCTGCGGAAATCAGATAGTCCTGCATCGCAAGCGAGTTGATCACGGTTGCCAGCATGCCCATATGGTCGCCGCGCACACGGTCGATGGTCAATCCGCCCTGTCTCGCGCCGCGCCAGATGTTGCCCGCGCCGATGACGATGCCAAACTGCACGCCCGCCTTGACACAGGTCGCAATCTCTGCGGAAACAGCTCTCAAAAAGCCGTCGTCCAGAATGCGGCCGCTGTCGTTTGCAAGCGCCTCGCCGGACAATTTCAGTAACACACGTTTATATTTCGGTTGCATATCCATGGGTAGAGTCTCCCTCATTGTATCTTTGGATTTATTATAGCAAAGATATTTGATAAACGCAAGTAGAAATTGTTAAAAAAACAATTTTGTACGCAAAACTCTCATGTCCGTCACGCGCTCGCCCAGAAACTGCTCGATGTACGTCGGATTGAGGTACTCGTTTCCGCACGGAAGCACGCAGTGCAGCTGTACGCCGTGCTCGGTTTGTTCAAATCGTTTTTTGGTGATCAGCGGCGCGATATCGACCGTTTTCTCCTGCGTTTTGGTCTTTTTGAGCACAGGCATCTCGTGGGCAAACAGCGTTTCCATCTCAGATGCGGAAAGCGTCGTCTCAAACGTCAGCTCGTAAGACGCGGCTTTGCACGGCGGAAGCTTCTTTTCGGAGAACTCCACCTTGACAAAGCGCATGCCGTCGGGCGCGACCGCCTGCAGACGCGCAAGCGTCTCCTTTTCGCTCGGAGATGCATCGTCAAAGCGGAACTCCGCGACCTCGCAGACGCTCTCCTGAAACAGAGACAGCGGCTGTGCAAACATCAGCTTGGGATGCGGATTGAACCCCTCGGAAAAGCGGATCGGCAATTTGGAGCGCAAAAGCAATCTCGTAAATGCGCGTTGCAGATCGAGGTGGGAGATATAACGAAGCGTCCCCGTTTTTTCAAAGGTGGCAAAAACGTATTTCATGTCCATTCTCCTCCCATCAGTTGTCGGGATGCGCGGAGCATCCGCCGTCACAATATCTGTTTGCACCGCAAGCGGAGCATTTGGTACGGCAATCGGGCGTCGTCTCTCCCGATTCTGCTTTATGTTTTTCACGAAGCAAGAAGCTCTTGGTCACGCCGATATCGATAAAATCCCACGGCAAAAGCTCCGCTTCGCCCATCACTCGGTTCGCATAGAACGCAGGATCAATGCCTGTGTCGGCAAAAATGTCCATCCAGTTTTCGTAGCTAAAGAACTCGTCCCACGCATCAAAGCGCTGATTTCTTGCCACAGCCTCGGCAAGCGCCTTGCCCAAGCGTCTGTCGCCCTTGGCAAAGACCGCCTCGAGGCGCGAAACCTTTGCATCATGGTACTTGTAGTCGATCTTGCGGGAGGTAATGTGATCACGCAGTAATTTCTGCTTGCGCTCCAGCTCCTCAAAACTGTTTTGCGCCTCCCACTGGAACGGGGTGAACGGCTTGGGAACAAAGCAGGAGACGCTGACCGTCACCGTCACGCCTCTGCCCTTGCGCTTTTTGGCGTAGAACAGATCGACAATCTTTTGCGCAAGATTTGCGATGCCGACGATGTCCTCGTCCGTTTCGGTGGGAAGACCGTTCATAAAATACAATTTAAGGCTGTTTCTGCCGCCGTCAAACGCCTTTTCGCAGGCGACGAGAATATCGTCCTCGGCGATATTTTTGTTGATGACGTCGCGCAATCTCTGCGTGCCCGCCTCGGGAGCAAACGTCAAACCGCTCTTGCGGACGGACATCACCTTTTCCATCAGTTCTTCGTAGAATGCATCAATACGCTGGGACGGGAGCGAAAGGCTGACCTTTTCCTCCTCCGTCCATGTCAACAGCTTGTCCACCAGCTCGGGCAGGCGCGGGTAGTCGCTGATGCTCAGCGAGGTCAAAGAAATTTCGGAGTAGCCCGTGTTGTCGATCGACTTGCGCGCACATTCCACCAGATTGTCGGGCGACTTGTCTCTGTACGGACGGTAAATGATGCCCGCCTGACAG
>JAFQII010000068.1 GCA_017397605.1 Clostridia bacterium | reverse complement strand
CTCAAAAAGAGTTCTCATTCCGCTGACAGCCGTACTTGTGCTGCTTTGCGGCGTGATTATCTTTTTCGCCGTGCGAAAGGATATCACTTATCGCATCAAAACCGATTTGCAAGCGGCATTTGCTCCTGCTTTTGCTTTGCAAGAAGCCGAAACCGAAACCATACAGGTATCTCTTGCGGAATTGCAAGCCGACAGCAGGGTGCATTTTGACCAAAGCATGATGCTGATCAGCGATCGGTATTTGCTTGCAGAGGATTTTTCGGCAGATGTTTCCACATACGGCGACAGCGACGTGTTGATGAATACGTGCATACACGATGCGTACCGTGCATTGGCAGAGCATATTGCGCAGGCATTTGATCAAAAGCTTTATGTTCGTTCTGCATTCCGAACGCCCGAAGAACAGTTGGAAGAAGAGCAAGCAGGCGCCAACACGGCAACAAAGGTCGGCGCAAGCGAGCATCAGGCAGGGCTTGCGCTGGATGTGTACGTGCCCTATTACGCAGGGAAAGCTTTTTTGAAGACGGAGGTCGGTCGGTACGTCAACTCATATTGTCACGAGTACGGGTTTATCATTCGTTATCCCTCCTACGGAACAAGCGAAACGGGTATTCCGTATGAGCCGTGGCATTTGCGGTACGTCGGTTTTCCGCATGCTGAGATCATTGCAAAGCATTATCTGACGCTGGAAGAATACATCGGCTCTATGGAGCACGGCAAGCTATATGCCTATCAAACCTATGTCATATCAAGACAAAGCGGCACGGAGTTTGCCGTTCCGCGTGAATTTCGGTCGGCGACGATTTCTCCTGATCATACGGGAGCGTATATTTTGACGTTTTTTATTTAAAAGATCAAACGGTATGTTCGAGACAGTTCGAGCATACCGTTTTCTATCGGTATTTGTTTTTTTCAATCGATGTTTGAGGCAACTAAATGATGCAGTTATTGCTTTTTTAACCATAAAACAGTATAATGTGATCATAAGGTGCGCACCCTCTTAAAACAGATTTAGATGGAGGTATGTATGGCAAATTTAAAAATCGCGGAAGTCATTTTACGCGAAAGAAGAAAACGAAATCTGACGCAAGAAGAGCTTGCAAACGCATTAACAGTCTCTCCGCAAGCGGTTTCCAATTGGGAAAGAGGCGGATATCCCGATATCACACTTCTCCCGCGCATAGCAAACTACTTTAAGATCACGGTAGATGAATTGATCGGCAACGACCAAGCGACAATGGACGAGGATATGGTCGCTTTTGGGGATAAATTTTGGAGTACTCAATATTCAAAAGCAGAAAAACTCTCGTTTGCAAAAGAAATGTACACCAAATACCCCAACAACTTTGAACTGATGTACCATCTCGGTGATGCGATCGTCAAAAACATGGACAGCATTTCCGAAAACATCGATCTATTAAAGGAAGTTCATCAAAAAACCATGACGGAATGCACGGATGAGGAATACCGCCGTGCGTCGATACACCGCATGTGTTTTGTCGCAACTGACGATGAGTTGGAGGATCTGATCGGAAAAAGCGAAATGAATTGGGCAGAAGCGATTACGATCGGCGAACTGCGGGAAGAACGCTTTGTTCTGCAAGAGCGTTTTAACGAGTTCAGGCGAGAACGCAATGCAACGAATCTCTTGATCTTTATGCAGTATCTCGGGCGGTACAACATGAACTACTATAGCAGTAACGATGCTGTGTATCGTCAGAACTTTTCCGAACCGGAACGAACTGCCGCATGGGAATTACACAAGATACGACTTTTGGAATCATTTGACGAGTCATGCACGGAAGAAGACGGCATTCCCGAGGCTTGGTGCGGCTGTTATGCGGAATTTTCACTAAAAGCATCCGGTGCATTGATTGCATGCGGCAAGCTTGAAGAAGGCTTTGCGATGCTTGATAAAACATTTCGGTTATACGAACGTTGGATCAAAATCGAGCCCGACAAAAAGATGGCCGTAGGAAACTCTGCCATCTTTGGAAAGGTCAAGATCAATAAAGATAACAACAAACATATCGTCAAAATCCATTTTGAAGACGGACACACAGTATGGACGCCGTATCTATGGCTGTTTTGGCAGCTTAAGGGCGATATTTATGCCGCAATGACGCAATGGCCTTGGTTTGATGCGGTTCGCGAGGATAAACGATATCTTGATTTTCTTAAGCGAGCAAAAGATTTGGCGGAAATATAAAATATGCAACGGGACTGCGTTGCAAGGCGCAGTCCCGCGGTTTTATTGGTATTGTTTTAATAATTTAAGATAATCGGGGTTTTGCAAGAGCTGTTTGCGCCGTTCCCAATCGGGCGTCAGGTGATAGCTGACGATCCAATCGAGAAAATTCTTATGCCCTTTTGTACGTTCCCCATGCCAAAATGCACGCTCGAGCGGTTTGTCTTTTGCGATCTCGTCGGAGATGATTTTTGCCGCTTGGAGATTTAGTTTTAACACCGCGATGATATCCTCGTCTTTTCCGCCGCGATAGGTCAGATCGCTTCGGACTCTGCTAAGAAAAGACTCTGCGAGAATTGCAAAAAAGACTTCTCCAGTGTCGCTGTATGCATCCAAAAACAGTTCCCCGTACTGCAAAGCAGTTTGTGCCTTTTGCCACTGCTCGGTTTTTGCAAAATAAACCTTGCGCCCGAGCTTATCTGCCGCAAAAGATGCAAGCTCGTACAGATTCTTTTGCAGATAAAAACAGTATTCGTCAGTCTCCTTTGCAAACAACTGCTCGCATTTCTGACCGCAGGTCTGGTACCAGTTTGTAAACTTGGTCTTGTAGATCTCCAGCGCCTCGTCTGTTTTTCCTTCGGCATGCTTGATTTTGGCGCGCATGTTCCATGCCAGTAAGCGCAGTGTCTCCTCTGTACAACCGTCCAGGATCTTCCGGCAGATCGACAAAAACTCCTCTTTGTGCGCCAACAGCACGTCCGGATCGTTATCCGCCATATCGCCGCCGATGTTCCACATATAGTAATGCATGATCCAATAGTCGTTGGGGTAATCGTGATAAGCTTTTGTGATGATCTCTCTCGCTTTGTCAAAATCCGTACGCCAATACTCTTTGTAGTGCTTGATCACAGCGTCAATATCCGCACGGACTTTTTCGCTGTGATACCCCATAAGCTCGTCGAGTGTGACACCGAAATAATATGCCAGCGGTTGCAAAAGCGTAATATCGGGATAGGTTTCACCGCGCTCCCATTTGCTGACTGCGGCGCAAGAGACATTCATCGCCTCGGCGAGCTGCTCTTGCGTAATGCCTTTTGAAAGACGCAATTCTTTGATATGCGTTCCGATTGTCAGTTCCATTGTTGTGCTCCTTGAAAAAAATAGTAAGCCAACGTCCGCTTCTGTCATCATTATAGCACGCAGAGGCGAAATGTAAAGGTATCGTTGCTACAAAAAATATAAACCCACG
>JAFQII010000067.1 GCA_017397605.1 Clostridia bacterium | reverse complement strand
TAAAGCAGATCGGACAATGCATATGGATTCTCCTTTGTGTTTGTTACATGTTATTCTAACACATTTTTTACTTTTTCGCAACCGTTTTTGTAAAATTTACATTGTAATTTGCAAAAGATATTGCATATTTTAGATTTTTGTGGTAAAATACATGCGTAAAAAATTACATATGGAGGTAATCTATGAAACACGCATCCGTATTGCTTCGCGTTCTCTGCCTGATGCTGGCTGCTCTGCTTTGCTGCGGCATTCTTGCATCCTGCGGCGAAACCGAAGAAACTTCCTCGACTGCGCCTAACACTTCCAAAGAGCAGGACGAGACGTCCAACAGCTTGGCAGGTGAGTACACAGACGAGGACGGCAAGTACGTTGCCAAAACGTCCGGCAACACCTATGGCAAGACCGTCGTCAAGTTCTTGACCTGCGGCGTCAACGCGACCTACAACTCCGAGCTGACGTACAACGACTACGCAAATCCTTCCCCCACGACCAATGTCAACGAGCAGATCCCCGAGGTCATCAACAAGGCTTACAAGGACCGCAACAACCTCGTTGAGGAACAGCTTGACATCATCATTGAGGAAGAATACGTCTTTGACGGCAAGCGCAAAAACGCCGATATGTGCAACCGTATCCGTACCGACAACCTCGCTTACAGCGGCGACTACCACGTCGTCGTTCCCTGCCTCTACGACGGCGCAACCCTCGCGCAGGAAGGCCACCTGCTCAATCTGTACTCCCTCCCCGGCATCCAGATGGAAGCTCCCTGGTGGGAACAGTTCTTTAACAAAGAAATGACCATCGCAGGCCAGCTTTATTTTACCATCGGCGACATCGGTACGATCAACAAATCGTCCACCGCCGCACTGACTTTTAACAAAACGCTCTATCTTGAAAACAACCTCGACGCCAAGTACGGCGGCCTGCCCTACGACCTCGTCCGCAACGGCAAATGGACACTGGACGTTGCGTTGGAGATGACCAAAGAGTTCTCCGATGACGTCAACGACGACGGCACGATCGACTACGAAGACCTGGTCGGCTGGAGCGGACAGCTTGACGACATGTGGAGCTTGTTCTACGGCTCGGGCTCCAAGCTCGCATCCACCGACACGGCAGACGGCTATCCCGTACTGACCGCATACAGCGAGCGCAGCTCCGTTGTCATGGAAAAAATGCAGTCCCTCGTTCAGGACAAAGAGCACTACCTCTCCGCAAACGACTACTTCGGCGTCGTTCAATGGCCCTCGATCCTGCTGCGCGACAACTTCATCGCAGGTCAGAGCTTGTTCTACAACGGTTCCGTTTCCACTCCCATGGAGCTCGGCGACATGGAAGACAACTACGGCTTGCTGCCCATTCCCAAGGCTGACGAAGCACAGGAAAACTATTTCAGCCTCGTCAACCCCTGGACCTCCACCTGCTTTGCAGTGCCCACCTCCGTCAAGGACGCTGACCTCGAAATGGTCGCAGATTTCCTGAACGCAATCGGCGCGGCATCCATCAACATCGTTTCCCCCGCTTACATCGAGCAGTGCCTGGAATACATGAAGACCCGTGACGATGACACCATCGACATGATCGAGCACTACATCCTGCCCGGCCGCGGATGCGACATCGGCATGATCTTTGCTTGGGGCGGTCTGGACACCATGCTGCACGACATGGCTTCCCAGCCTCTCGGCACCTTCAGCTCCAACTACCAGACCCGCGAGTCTGCCGCACAGAAGGCACTCGACGAGACCATCGGCTTCTTTAAGGAACTCGAAGGCAAATAAAACGGTATAAAACCGAATATCAAAGGAGCCAGCTGACTGCAGAGGACGTTGGTTCCTTTTGCTTTTTTGAGGATGATCTTTTATGATACAAAAAAAGAAATTCGCGTTTTCAACCACGCAGATCATATTGCTCAGTTTTCTCGTGACCATTCTGATCGGAAGCGGACTTCTGGCATTGCCGATCAGCTCCGCAAGCGGCAAAGCCGTGCCGTATCTCGATGCACTTTTCACGGCAACCACCTCCACCTGCGTGACGGGACTTGTGACTCTTCCGACGGTGTCAACATGGAGCGTGTTCGGACAGGTCGTCATACTGATTCTGATACAGATCGGCGGTCTGGGCATCATCACCATTATGTCGGGGCTGATGCTTCTCTTAAACCGAAAAATGGGCATCGGCGACCGCTTGCTGATTCAGGATGCCTTCAATCTCAATACGATGTCGGGGCTTGCCAAATTCGTCAAAAACGTACTGCTCGGCACGCTGATCATCGAAGGAATCGGTGCTGTGCTGTATATGCTCGTGTTCGTTCCCGAATTTGGCGCAAGGGGCATCTGGATATCGATATTCAATTCGGTTTCCGCCTTCTGCAACGCAGGCATTGACATCATCGCGGAAAACAGCCTTTGCAATTACGCGACCAATCCTTTGATCAATATCGTCACCTCGGCGCTCATCATTCTCGGCGGCTTGGGGTACATCGTATGGTGGGATGTGCTGCGTGTTGTTGGGAGCCGTTCGCCAAAAAACCGCAAGTTATTCAGACATCTGACCTTGCACTCAAAGATTGCCGTTACCGTCACCGCAGGACTCATTCTTGTCGGTGCGATCTTCATTTTCATTTTTGAATATGCAAACCCCGCGACCATTGGAGAACTGTCTCTCTTTGATAAAATGCAGGTGTCCTTCTTCCAATCGGTCACCACGAGAACCGCAGGCTTTGCCTCTGTTCCGCAAGAGAATCTGACAAACGCCTCCGCTGCCGTATCTATCATCCTGGTGCTCATCGGCGGCTCGCCCGTCGGCACGGCAGGCGGCATGAAAACCGTAACCGTTGCCGTTCTGATCTGCTCGGCATTTGCCACCATCCGCAACAAAAACAGCGCAACCCTGTTCGGACGCCGCATTTCCGAGGACTCGGTCAAAAAAGCAGTCGCCGTGGCGGTAACCTTTTTGACGATCTGCGCCGCGTCGACCGTGCTTTTGATGGCAACGAGCAACGCCTCCGCCCTTGACGCGGTCTACGAAACGGTCAGCGCGACCGCAACCGTCGGTCTTTCGAGAAATCTGACGGCAACGCTGAACACCTTTGGAAAGCTGATCATCATCGTAACGATGTATTTCGGCAGAGTCGGCCCCATCTCGCTTGCGGTGGCGCTCGGCAGCAAAAACGAAAGTCAAAACGTCATTTCCGAGCCGACGGAAGACATCAGTATAGGTTAAAGGAGAAATTTATGAAAGCAAAGAAAACGTACGCAGTCTTTGGACTCGGAAGATACGGAACAGCCGTTGCACGTGAGCTTGTGGAAAACGGCATGGAGGTCATTGCCGTCGATACCGAGCAAAAAATCGTCAACGATGCGGCGGCATATCTGCCCGTGTGCAAGTGTGCCGACGTGACCGATGCCGAAGTCATTTCCCGTCTGGGCATCGGCAACATTGACACCGTCATCGTTTGTATGGCGAGCAATCTTGAAGCAAGTGTCATGGCGGTCACGCTCTGCAAAGAGGCAGGCGCCCGAACCGTCATCGCAAAATGCGCCAACGAGATGCAGCAAAAGATATTGCTCCGTGTCGGCGCGGATCAGGTAGTCTTTCCCGAACAAGAGTCGGGCATCCGCCTTGCCAAGAATCTCTTGAGCTCGGGCTTCATCGATATGCTCTCTTTGTCAAAGGATGTTTCCATCGTCGAAATCGACGTAAAGGACGAATGGATCGGCAAAAATCTGATCGAGCTCAACCTACGCAAAAAATACGGCTTTAACATTGCCGCCGTCAAAAAAAACGGAAAGGTCAGCGTCAACATCAACCCCGAGCAAGCGCTGGATGCCGAAACAACGCTGGTCGTGATTGCAAATACCGCTAAGCTCGGAAAACTGAAATAAACCGTCTGTTTTCAAGCCAAACAGAAAATCTCCGACAGCCCTTTTTACAGACTGTCGGAGATTTTTCATTTTCTGTTTTCTGATACGTTTTCGCTCAGAACTCGTACAGCTTGTTTCTGTCTTTTTCGTTCTGCGCCTTGTTTTCCTGCTTGTTCTGCTCCTGCGCGGGCTTTTCGTTCTTGCACTGCTGCTGGTTCTTGCATTTCTGGTTCTTGCAATCTTTAGATTTGGACATACAAAAAAACTCCTTTTT
>JAFQII010000066.1 GCA_017397605.1 Clostridia bacterium | reverse complement strand
TTCCCGTCGGCGTCCTTCGCGTCGACGCCGCTCGTCGGGCCGAACTGCCGCGCCCAAACGACGAACTTCGCCAACTCCTCGCCGACGCGGGGCGCCAGCTCTTGATAAAGGAACTCCAAATCGTCGACGTTCAAATCGACGCGCGCTTCGCCGGTCGGGTCGACGTCTTTCTCGGCGCTGAAAACGGTCAGCAACTCCTTCCAAGGAACCGCTTCCGCTTCCCCGCGTCGACGCGAGCCGCCCGCGACCGGAAGCGCCGTCAACGACCCGCCGAGCGCGGAGTCTTCGCTCGCGCCGCCGTCGATATTCTCGACGCCGAACGTAAAGTTTTCGTCCGTTCCGTAAAGATGAAGCCGGGTGACGCCGCGCGCTAAGAGCAACTCTTCAAGAAAAACCGGGACGGCGTTGCGCGGATGCTGTCGGAGATCGCTTTTTTGAGCTCCTCGCCCGAAAGATCCTTGTAATCGTTGTCAGCGAGATACTTGAGCTTGAGCTCGTTGGGCGTGCCGATCAGACCGTCGGTGAAGGCGGGAGAAACGACCGGATCCGCCAGCTCCCAGATCTTGCCCTTGGGATCCTTGAACGCGCCGTCGCCGTACACCATGACCTCGACATGCTTGCCGGTTGCCTGCAGAATTTTGTCTTGGATTGCCAGCACCAAGTCCTTGCACTCGCGGGGGAACAGCTTAACCGTGTCCTCGGTGGACTTGTTGGAGCCGAGCAGACCGTATTTTTCGTTGCAGCCGCTGCCGTCAACGGATGCATTGAGGATGTCGTCCAAGCCGCAGACGACCTTGGCACCTGCCGCTTTGAGAATACGCTTGGTACGTGCGCGGGTATGAATGTCACAAGTCAGAATGTGATCCGCATAGGGCAAAATCGCCTCTGCGCGGTTTGCAAAAATGATCTCAACCTCTGCACCGCTCTCGCGGACAAGGTTGCCGTAATACTCGACGTAGTCAACACCCGTAAACTCGTGCTTGTTGACACCAAACAGCTCGCGGTAGCGCTCCAGCGTCAGCACGTCGGAATAGGGGTTGATACCCGCCTCGTCGATCTTATCCAGGCTGACCAACTCGTTGCCGACCTCGTCGTACGGGTAGCTCAGCATCAAAACAACTTTTTTTTGCACCCTTTGCGATGCCGCGCAGGCAGATCGCAAAACGGTTGCGCGAAAGAATCGGAAACAGCACGCCGATCGTACCGCCGCCCAATTTGGCGCGTACGTCAGCTGCAATGGCGTCCACATGGGCGTAGTTGCCTTGCGCACGTGCAACAATGGATTCTGTAAGAGCAATGACGTCACGGTCGCGTATTGCAAAGCCTTCGCTTTCTGCCGCCGCCAAAACGCTTTCCGACACGATCATTGCAAGATCGTCTCCTGTGCGGATGATGGGGCAACGGATGCCGCGCGAGACAGTACCTACTCTTCTCTCTTTGTTTTCCATAAATGTAAGACCATTCCTTCCGAGTCTTAAAATCGTGTGCTTTGTCAAAAAACCACACCAGAATTATTATAATCGTTTTTTTGCAAATTTCAATAGGAAAACGACAATTCTTTCAAAAAACTTTCTTCTTTTTATAATATGCGAGGCATTCAACGCCCCAAAACAACGCACAGCCGACAGCATAGCAGACGATATCAAGCCATGCAAACGACGTGCCCATTGCGATGCGGAAAAACGCAATATCACCCAGCCCGATCACTTCCACCAGCGGCAACATCTGCGAGAACTCCCAAACGGCCGCAAACGCAAACACGTACACGGCAAGAAGCTTTGCTTTTTCGGGAAATACGACGCGCACCAGACAGCAAAGCAGAATCACCACCAGCACATCTCCGCCGTACGGTCGGACAAATGCGTCCTTGACATACAGCCCGATCAACACCTCGGTCACGAGCAAAAGAAATGCGCAAACCGCATAGACGATCCGTTTTGCCCTCGTGCTCATGTTTTCACCTCCCCTTTTTGATCAGTATAACACAAATCCACTCATAAATCAATCATATTTTTGTTGACATTCGCAAAGAAATAAGGTATATTATAAGTATCTTTTCACTACGAGGTAAGACAATGAAAAAAAGCATTCTGTTTTTGTTGACGGCGGCTTTGCTGACTCCCCTGATCGGTGCAGTTGCACCTGTTGCCAAAACGTACGATCACACCGAGACGATCGATATCACCGATTGTGATATCAAAGCTTCCGCAAGTGCAGGCGTTATCCTTTATCCAAACGACAGCGATGCTCCGCGCGTCCTGACCGGTGCCGAGTATAATTTCCGTTATACCAAGCTGATGATTTTTGACAAGGACGGCGTGCTGATCGAGGCAGGCGGTGATCTCGTTCCCGAGGACAGCGTGCAGTTGTCCGTCACCGTTCCTCCGCACGGTTTTATGATCGCATACGGCTCTGCCGCACCGCAATCGTTGCGCAATTGCTTTAAGATCGCCATGGAAGACGCCATGCTGTATAACGCGACGATGTCGATCGTTTATCCCATGTACGGCAGCTATGACCGCGATACCAACAAGCTGACCATTTCTTATGACGATGCGGTTCCCCCCTCTGCCGACGCACCCAGATTTTTGTTTGTCGGCAACTCCACGACCTATGTCAACGGCACACCGCTCAAATTCAGAGCGCTCTGCGCGGCGGCGGGCAAAGAGGTTGTTGTGGAATACTGCACCTTTGGCAGTGCCTACCTCTCCGAATTTGCCGATGCCAACCATGAGCGCGGCAAAGCGTTCCGCAACAAGTTAAACAGCACAAAATACGACTATGTCGTATTGCAAGACGCGGCAAGCGCGGATTTTTATACATCCAAAGCGGCGATGGATGTTTTGATGCCTTTGATTGAGGCAAACGGCGCGCAGGCACTTTTGTACATGCGCTATTCCACGGGAGACGCGGGTACAAAACGTCATTACGGCAACTATCCCAAGCTGTCCGGGGAGTTTGGCGGTCTGCCCGTTGCCAACGTCACGGGCTCGTTTAACCTCTGCCGCGAGCTGTACCCCGACATCGAGCTGTTGGCAGATGACGGCGGACACCACTCCCGCGAGGGCAGTTACCTGATCGCGGCTACGTGGATGCACGCTTTTTTGGGCATTGACCCGCGCGGCAACACTTACACCGCAAGTATGCCCGCAGAAACCGTCGCGGCATTGCAGGAATGCGCGTTTAAGATCAGCGAAATGGGCTTGGAACTGCCCGAGCAAGACACTTCCTACGAGCTTGACGGCGTCAAATACGAAATGATCTCCAAGGATAAGCCGTATACCGTCACGGGTTCGGTCTATACAGGAAACTGGACAGATGCGGATGACAGCGGCAAGCCCTTGGGCAAGCGCACCGACGGTATGTTTGCGGACGCGGGTGACGACACAACGATCGGTTGCTGGACGGGTGCCACCACCGACATGACAATTGATCTCGGCGAGAATTGCGCCGTTCAGATCTTCAAAGCCGACCTTTGGGGCGGTACGTGGGGCATCCCCGACCCGGGCGAAGGTGTGATCTCGGTAGAGGTCTCCCTCGACGGCAAAACGTTTGAGCCTGTCGGCGAGATGGAACGTTCCGCTGCTGCAGAAGCAGGCGGCGAGTGGAAGAAATGCGATTTTCTGCTGATTCTGGACGAGTACGTCACGGCACGTTACGTCCGTGTGACTTACAAACTCGCGGGCAACTTCTGCTGGACGAGTGAGTTTGGCGTGTACGGTTTTGACGGCGTCGGCTCGGATGAAACGAGCAAGCCCTCCGAAGAAAGCACCGATGCTTCCTCCGAAGCGGTTTCCCAAGCAACTTCCGAAACCGTGACCAACGTCTGCTCCGCAGAAACGCCCGAGGAAAAGCCCTCGTCTATCACCGCAATCGTGCTTTGCATCACCGCAGGCGTTGTTGCAGTGCTCGGCGGTCTGGCGGCGTTCCTTCGCAAAAAGAAAAAAGCATGAAGCTGACATTTCTGGGTGCAAGCCACGGCGTTCCCGAGCCCAACCGCAAGTGCTCCTGCACGATGATTACGGTGGGCGAGCGCATCTATTTTGTCGACATGGGCGTTATGGCGATCAATGAACTGGTCAACAGAAGCATTCCCGTCGATGCGGTCAAGGGCATATTTATCACCCATATGCACGGCGACCACACCAACGGACTGATCCACTTTGCGGATCTGATCAGCTGGTACTATACAAATGCCGATCCCGAGATTTATCTGCCGTTGCTCGACGGTGCAAAAATCATCTCCGACTGGATCACCCTCTCCTGCCATGCGGCGCGCGAGCTTCGCTACAAGCAGGTTGCGGAAGGCTTGATATATGACGACGGCGTCCTCAAGGTAACCGCCGTGCACACCAAGCACACGGCAAGCTCCTATTCCTACCGCGTCGAAGCGGACGGAAAGGCGGTTGTCTTTACGGGCGACATGCACCACCCGTCAGTCGATTTTCCGACCGCGCTTGCGCAAAACGCAGACCTTGTCATCTGCGAGGGCGCGCATTTTGCCGCGACAGAATACGAGCCTGTTCTTGTTTCTTGCACACCCCGCCGCGTGATCGTCAACCACTACGCACCGTGGAACGTTCCGCACATCGTCTCTCTGGACAAAAAACTGCCCGAACTGCACATCACGATGGCGCATGACGGCATGGAAATCTATGTATAACAAGCGAGGTCACTTATGAAAAAGAGTATTTTGTTTCTCCTTTCCTTTGCACTGCTGATGCCGCTGTGCTGCATCACCGCACCGATCGCGCAAACGTATGACCATACCGAAAGTTTTTCGATCACGGGTGTCGATATAGCCATGTCGCCGACCGGCGTGATCATCTACCCCAATGACTCCGACAGCCCGCGCGTCATCGGCGCGGCGGACTACAATTTCCGCCATGCAAAGCTGATGATTTTTGACGAAAACGGCGTATTGATCGAAGCGGGCGGCGAACTGCTCGCCAACGAAGACGGCACCTACGGTTCTCCCCAGCTGACCGTCAAGATTCCTCCGCGCGGCTTTATGCTCGCATTCGGCTACTCCGCACCCAAGGGGCTGTTTACCTGCTTCAACGCCGCCATGGAAAACGCGGTGCTGTACAACGCGACCATGTCGATCATTTACCCCATGTACGGCAGTTACGATGCCGCTTCCAAAACCGTATCCATTTCCTACGACGATCCTGCCGCCCCCTCCGCAGACGCGCTCCGCTTTTTGTTTGTAGGCAACTCCACGACGTATTTCAACGGTACGCCGATCAAATTCAAAGCGATCTGCGAAGCGGCAGGCACCGAAGTCGTTGTTGACTACTGCACCTTTGGCAGTGCGTATTTCTATGAATTTGCAGACGAAACGCACGAGCGCGGCAAGGCGTTGCGCACCAAATTGCAAAACAACAAGTACGACTACGTCGTTTTGCAGGACGCTGCAAGCGCGGACTACTACATGTCCAAAGCGGCGCTCGACGTGATCATGCCTCTGATCGAGAAAAACGGCGCACAGCCCGTTTTGTACATGCGTTATTCCACGGGAGACGCGGGCACGGAGCGTCATTACAACAACTACCCCCGTCTGTCCAAGGATTTCGGCGGACTCCCCGTTGCGAACGTCACAGGCTCGTTTAACCTCTGCCGTGAGCTGTATCCCGACATCAATCTGCTTGCAGATGACGGCGGACACCACTCCTGCGAAGGCAGTTACCTGATTGCATGCACCTGGCTGCAGGCATACCTGGGCATTGACCCGCGCGGCAACGCTTACACCGCCAACCTGCCCGAGGATACCGTCGCCGCATTGCAGGAATGCGCATACAAGATCAGCGAAATGGGATTGGAACTTCCCGGCAAGGATTACTCCTTCTCCTATGACGGCGTCAAATACGGGATGCTCTCCAAAGACAAGACATACACCGTCAACGGCTCCGTCTACACGGGCAACTGGACAGACGCCGACGGCAACGGAAATCCGCTCGGCAAACGCACCGACG
>JAFQII010000065.1 GCA_017397605.1 Clostridia bacterium | reverse complement strand
GCGAGAAGCTGTTTTCGGTATTGAGCGTGCCTTCCAGCGCGGTGTCCTTGCCCGTTTTGACCGAAAGGGTGTCGCGCGTTTCGGGATACACATTCAGCGTACCTTTTGCAAATTCGTACGTCGCTTTGTAGGTCAAGAGCGATTGCGCACTGCCCTCGACGGGAATGGGACAGTCGTAATAGATATGCATCGCATCGGTCATATAGCCCGAAACCGCACCGTAGTACAGATACAGCATATAGCTGCGCAGGTAATGCGGATCGGACAATGCCTGATAGGAGTGTTCGATCTCCACGCACATATTTTGCCGTTGGGTACGGGAAATCGTCACGTCAAAGCGGTACAACGGTGCATCGTTGGTAAACATGTAGTTAGGCTGCATGCAGACCACATCAAAGCCGAGCTCATAGCCGAGGTGGTAACGGTTTGCTTCGTAATAAGGTACCCAAAGGAAATTGGTGTCAAACTCGTGGATATAGGACGCGACCTCGGTGACGACCGCGGAGTTGTCCACGTACCAGTCCAGCGCCTCGTCGATCCAATAAATGCCGTCAAACTCGAGATGCTCGTAGTTGCCTGCGTCAAACAACTCGATGTATTTCCCAACCGCCCATCTCACAACCTTGCCTCTGCCCTCGGGCGTCGCAAGCGACTCGGAAACGCCGTCGCCGTCCACGTCGCCGAAATTGGTGTTACTCGCATTGATCGGCGGAACCGTGATATAGACATACGCCTTGTAGTCGGGCATGTTGAGTTCTTTTTTGTACTTGCCGACCAGCTCGTTGAGCACCGCGATGCTGTTGGCACCTTCAAAGGTCGGTTGGAGCATATTCTTTTCCCAGTCTGCTACGGTCGGAACCTTGGCTCTTTCGTACAAAGGTACGTACACAAAGCCGTCGATGAACATATCAAGCGCCTTGCCGTTTTCGTCCAGATACGCGATGTACGGGTCGAGCGTTTCGCCCTCATCGATCGTGCCGTCAACAAAAATGATATCGTTGGCACGGACGGTCGTCGCGTCGGTATCCATAAAGCGGACGCGCTCGGGGTCGGTGTAGTAAATGACGGGGACAATATCGGAATCCTTGAGACGCATCGCACTGTCCGCAATCGCTTTGGTACCCATGACGGTCAATTCCTCGACAAAACCGCTGGATGCTTCGATGCGGAAACGCGCAAAGCGTGCAACGTATGCCTGCTCCAATACAAAATCAAAAGTCAAACGCGTCTCGTTTTGGTTGAGCGGTTTTTGGGGATCGTAGGAATACGCGTCGACTTTATACCAGTCCTCCGCGTTTTCCGACAAAAACACCGTGATATGGCGCGGGCCCGCAATGCCCCATGCCGCCTGCTCCAGCAAGCTGACCTGCAGGCTGTTGACCGTAGACAGCTTGCCGATGTCATAGAACACGTCGATCGCGCCGCCGGGCGTACTGAAAAAGAACCATTCGCCGCTGTAACAGTACATGCTCCTTGCAAGCTTGCCGTCGGTCAACACCGTGGAGTCCACCGTCGAACGTTTTTGCGTATCCGTGTCGCGGTTAGGCTTGGCATAAACCGTCGATGCGATCTGCTGCGGCAGACCGAGAATCAGATTTTGCGTTTCGTTGTAATCTGCGTCCGTTTTGTCCCAGTAAAGCTCCTCGGTGACGTACGGAATGTTGACCTCGGGGTACAGTTCCTCCGCGGGCGCTTCGTCAAGACCTGCCATGACCTCAATCTCCTCGAGCCATGCAAAGTCAATGCCGCCGATCAGCTGAAAACGCAGGTATCTCGCTTTCACATATTCGGGCAAAACGAGCGAATACGCATAGTTGTTGCATTCCGCAGGCGCGTACATTCTGCCAAGCAGAACGTAGTTGTCGCCGTCGGACGAGCCGTATACGTCGATCGCACCGGGGTAAGAAACGTACAGACCGCTTCCGAGCGTATGCACGCCGAATGCATACAGATCATCGCGTTCTTTGCCGAGGTCAAGCGTGACCGAAGCATTTGTGCCGTTTTGAATGCCGACCCATGCCGCGTCGCCGAAAATTCTGCCCGTTCTCGCGCCGTCGGTCAGATATTTGTCCTCTTGGGGCGCGCGTTCGTCAAACACGCAGTCGCCAAACGCGTACGTTCTGCCGAGCGCAACGTTTTCACTCGCCGCAGGCGTTGCCTTTTTGCCCGTGGAAAGCTGTTTCCACGCGCCGCGCGCAATGTTTTCGTTCTTGTAAACCTCAAGTCCTGCGTTGACGTATTCCTTGGGCTCGACGTCGGCGTAGACCTCGACCTCATCGATAAAGTACATGCCGTAGCCCTTGGAGTAATACGCGCGGACGTATCGGTAATCGACGGGCTCGTCAAAATACACCGTCGCGGTGCTGACCGTCATATCGCCCGTCGGGGTAAACGCGCTTCTGCCGAGCGATTTCCATTTTTTGCCGTCGTCCGAGCCGTAAAAACGAACGGATGCCGCAATGGTGACGCCGTCCTTGGTCATGTCCAATACGCGTGCGGACATGCCCGTCAGGCGCTTGCCGTCTTCGCCGAGGTCAATCGTGATGATGTTGTCGTTGTGATAACAAACCATGCGCACGTCGATGTAATGCGCACCGACGTCGGGCGCTTTTTGACCGTCGGTCAACTGCTGTCCAAACAGATCGGGATACTCCGTAGGAGCGACCTGGCTGGTCTGATACGGCTTGCCGATACTGACGATCGTATGCCTGTATTCGCCGTCTTCGATGACCTCACTCGATTCCGCAGAACTTTCCTCTGCCGAGAGCTCTTCCGAAACCGTCACTGCGGGATCACATGCGGCAAGCAACAGCGTGCCCGCCAAAAGAAGCAAAGCTATCCATCTTTTCATGAGCGTTTTTTCCTTTTCGGTGTTGTAGGTTTGGTCGGCTTGCCTTTTTTGCCGTTTGTCTTTTGAAAGCCATTTTTTTCTTTGGCAAGCGTGCGGGGTTTCACAAGGCAGTCGGGCCCAAAGCCGATCAGATCCT
>JAFQII010000064.1 GCA_017397605.1 Clostridia bacterium | reverse complement strand
GATCAGATCCTGCCTGCCCGCACGGAACAGCGCCTTGCGCACCGTATCGTAATTGTCGGGCTTGTACCATTGCAAGAGAGCGCGCTGCATTTTCTTTTCTTCGTAGTCGCGCGGAACAAACACTTCTTTGCCCGTAAACGGATCGATGCCCGTCCAGAACATGCAGGTCGATGCCGTTCCCGGTGTGGGATAAAAGTCCTGCACCTGCTCGGGGTTGATGCGGTTTTGCTTGAGGTACAGCGCCAGCTCGATCGCATCGTGCAAGGTCGAGCCGGGATGCGAGGACATCAGATACGGGACGAGATACTGCTCTTTTCCAAGCTCGTGCGTGATCTTGTAGAATTTTTGCTGAAAGCGGTTGTACGTTTCGATCGACGGCTTGCCCATCATCGCAAGCACGCCGTTGGAGCAATGCTCGGGCGCAACCTTGAGCTGACCGCTGACGTGATCGGCGACGATCTTGCGGAAAAATGCATCGTCCTTATCTGCCAGCATATAGTCGTAGCGCAAGCCGCTGCGGACAAACACTTTTTTGATCTTCGGGATGGCTTCGATTCTCTTGAGAAGCTCGAGATATTCCGTGTGGTCCACCTTCATATTGCGGCAGACACCGGGCGTGAGGCAGTTTTTGTTTTTACAGACGCCTGCTTTTTTGGCTTTTTCGCAGTAATTGTCTCGGAAATTTGCCGACGGACCGCCGACGTCGTGGATGTAGCCCTTAAAACCGGGCAAGGTCGTCAACAGCTTGGCTTCTTCTACGCAGGACTCGATACTGCGCGAAGTGACCGTACGCCCCTGGTGGAACGCGATCGAGCAGAAATTGCAGTTGCCGAAGCATCCGCGGTTGTGCGTGATGGAAAACTGCACTTCCTGTATCGCAGGAATGCCGCCGTCTTTTTCGTACATCGGGTGATACGCGCGCATGTAAGGCAGTGCGTACACCGCGTCAAGCTCCTTGGTCGTCAAAGGGGGCATCGGCGGGTTTTGCACCAGAATCTTTTTGTCGTATCCCTCAACCAGCGCTTTGCCGTAGAAGGAGTCCTGGTTCTCGTTTTGCAGTTTAAACGCGTTTGCATACGCTTTCTTGTCGGTTTTAAGGTCATCGTACTCGCCCGTGAATACCGATTCAAAATGCGGGCAAAACTCTCTTGACTCCATAAAAACCGTGCCGCGCACGTCGCGGATCTTGCGGATCGGAACGCCTTTGTCCAGCAAAAACGCCAAACGGCGCAGGATGTTTTCGCCCATGCCGTAGGTCAGCATGTCGGCACGGCTGTCGACCAGCACGCTTCTGCGCACGCTGTCCGTCCAGTAATCATAATGCGCAAAACGGCGCGTGGATGCTTCGATACCGCCCAGAATGATCGGCACGTCGCCGTACGCCTCGCGCAAACGGTTGCAATATACGATCACGGCGCGGTCGGGACGGTATCCCGCCTTTCTGCCGGGAGAATAGTAGTCGTCGTTACGGCGCTTTTTGGAGACGGTGTAATGCGCCACCATGGAGTCGATGTTGCCGCTGTTGACCAAAAACGCAAGCCTCGGCTTGCCAAAACGCTTGAAATCCTCGGTAGAACGGTAATTGGGCTGCGGAATGATCGCAACGGAATACCCTTCCGCCTCCAAAACACGTGAGACGATCGCCGTTCCAAACGACGGATGATCCACATACGCGTCCCCCGTGACGATGATAAAATCGGGCTGCCCGTGCAGTTCCTCGGGGGTAACGGGTAAAAACGGCATATGCTCTCCTCCTTTGTATCAATCTTCATGTTATCATACCATATTTTTTGTATTTTGTAAAGCAAAAACGCAAAAAAGCCCTTGACAAAAGGCTGATGATATGGTATATTGATATTAGGAACTGTTCCTAATATCAATAGGAGGCAATATGACCAGACAAAGACAGTTGATCTATGAGATCATTATGAATACAGACGCGCACATGTCTGCCGACGAGATCTACCAGATGGCAAAAAGCGAGATGCCGTCGATCGCACTCGGCACCGTCTACCGCAACCTCCGCTTGATGGTGGAGGATAAGGAGATTCGACAGATCGCATCCGATTTCGGACCCGACCGATACGACCGCAATATGATTCCGCACGAGCATTTGCATTGCGAAAACTGCGGCAAGCTGGTGGACATCACGCTCGGCGGTCTCAAAGAGCTGTTGGAAGCACGTGCAGAAATTACTGTTCTGGACTATCAGCTCAACATCCGCGGACTCTGCTCCGCATGCAAAACCAAACCGAAAAAAATTATGTATCAATAAAAAACTTTTTGGAGGCTCAATCATGGAACTCAAAGGCACCAAGACCGAAATGAACCTGCTTGCCGCATTTGCGGGCGAGTCGCAGGCACGCAACAAGTACACCTACTACGCATCCGTTGCCAAAAAAGAAGGCTACACCCTGCTGGCAGATATTTTTGAAGAAACTGCCTCAAACGAAAAAGAGCATGCAAAGATCTGGTTCAAGCTTCTGCACGGCGGTTCGATTCCGACCACCGCAGAGAACCTCGAAGACGCTGCCGCAGGCGAGCACTACGAGTGGACCGACATGTACGCAGGCTTTGCAAAAGAAGCACGCGAGGAAGGCTTTGAGCAGATCGCGATTTTGTTTGACATGGTCGGCGCGATCGAAAAAGAACACGAGGCACGTTACAGAGCAGTGCTTGAAAAACTGAACACCAACAAGATCTTTGTCTCCGACGAGGTCTGCGTCTGGATCTGCACCAACTGCGGTCATATCCACGTCGGCAAGCAGGCTCCCGAGCTCTGTCCCGTCTGCGCACATCCCAAGGCATATTTCCAGAAAAAAGCAGAAAATTATTGAGATAAAGCGAGCTCCCATTGCCGTAGCGGGCAATGGGAGCTTTTTTGTTTATGCGGGCTTTATGAGCAAAAACGGCTCAATATAGCGGATATTCTCACTGCGGTACAGCGCAAACATGACGTCGCGGATCGTCTCCTCCGAAACCTTAACCGTATAGCTGCACGAGCCGTCGGGCAAAGAATCAAAACCCGTATACACGGAAGTATCCTGCAGATCGGACGGAAGTCCTGCTTCGGCGAATGCCGCCGCGATCGTTTCTGCCGTTGCATCTGCCGTAAAGCCGACATAGAACTTTCCTTCTTCACGCGAGGCTGCAAGCTTATAGTTGATGCGCTCGCGCAATTGTGCATCGGTCAACTCCGCGATCGGCGTATCCCAATCGGGTTGGGGCAGTTCAAACGTGCCCAGCACGATACGCTTGAGGGTCATATAATCCACGCTGTCTACCGTTCCGTCCAAATTGACATCTGCACAGCACGCCTGCACAACCGACAGCTCAAACGCTCCCAACACATGCCGCTTGAGAATCATATAATCAACGGCATCGCACGCGCCGTTTACGTCAATATCTCCCAATCCTGCCGTGTATCTTCCCGATTCTGCGCCGACAGCAGAAGCAAATCACGCCGTCAAAAGCACACAGGTCAAGAGGATCACTAATGTTTTGATT
>JAFQII010000063.1 GCA_017397605.1 Clostridia bacterium | reverse complement strand
GCTGCTTGTATTTCAACAAAAAGCTGTTTGATGACTTTGGATTGCAGTATCCTTACAACACCGTCCGTGAGATGAAATGGACGATCGACGAAATTCTCTCTCTGATCCGTACTGCCGACATGAGCGACGACACAGACGGCGACCAAAAGATCACCTACCATGACACCTTTGGCTGGGCAGGTCAGAACGGCGATATGCAAAAGCTGTTCTACGGCTCGGGCGAGCGTATCACCGCAGTTGACGAAAGCGGTAAGCCTTACATCTCCGTATACAACGAGCGCAGTGCGCGTGTTGTGGATAAGATCATCACGCTGTTGCAGGATCCCGAGGAATACGTCTGCGGCGACGACTATTTCAACGAGTCGTCCACCCCAATGGTTTTGCTGTTGGCGTCCTTCAAAGCAGATCAATGCTTGTTCTACTCGGGCGGTATGGAAGACGCACTCAAGCTTGGCGATATGGAAAGTGACTTCGGCATTCTGCCCACGCCCATGTTTGACGAAGCGCAGGGTCAGTACTACACGCAGGTCGGCGCTTGGTCTTCCAACGCATACTGCATCCCCTACGGCTTGAGCGACGAGCAAACCTACCGCGCAGAGGTTATTCTGGACGCGCTGGGTGCATACTCGGTCGACACGGTTGCAAAAACCTACTACGACGTTGTACTGCAGTACCAGAAGCTGCGCACCGACGATGACGTTGAGATGCTCGAGATCATCTTTGACAACACGGGCGCAGACCTCGGCGACGTATACAAGATCGGCGGACTCTCTTCGATGCTGACGTCCCTGATCAGCCAGCCCTCGGGCACGTTCGCTTCCAGCTACGACGCGTTGGAAAACTCCGCGATCGCGGCATTGGACGACTTGATTGCAACGTTTGAGAGCAATGTAAAGAACTGACATTCAACGGAGAAAGGAGCAAAAACGCTCCTTTCTTTTTTGCGATTTGATTGACAAAACGCGGCAAAATATGGTATACTGAAGCACAAAATCATGGACGGTACGCAACATGGCAGAACAATTTTGGAAGATAAAAGATCAAGCCCTCGTTTGGGAAGTCAAAGACGGTCAGGTACACACCGACGATATCGAAATGAGCGGCTTGTTTGCGGATTTTATTGCCGCATACGGCGTCGGCGAGGACGGGACACTCGTCTTGTCAAAAAGCTCGTTTTATCCGACCTTGCGCACATTTCCCAACAACACGCACAGCACACTCGCGGTGCGTTTGCAAGAGGAAGACTGCCCCCGTTTGCAAAAAGACGGTGTATTTATCAAGGAGTCCCCTCGCCGTTTTATCCTCGACGGTACATTGATCATCGAAAGCGAGACCGACGCGGGCGTTTTGGTCAAAAGACAATTGTTTCCCTCTTCGGCTGCCTGCTGTAACATCGAAATCGTCACGCTTACTGCAACCGCGGATGCAAAATTGACGCTTTCGCTTCCGTACACGCACGTACATGGTTACACGCGCGGGACAAAGGGCATGTATCTGCACGAGATCATCCACGATGCACCAGAGCAGATTGTGCTAAAGCAGGGCGAATCCCTCTCTTACAGCGTGCTGTACACCTCCCGTATCGCCAACCAGCCGCGCGTAAGTGTCGATGCCGCCGTGGAATTAAGCAAGCGTTACGCACGCGTTCGCGAGCTCTGCGACGGCTCGTTAATCCTTTTGACCGGCAACGAAGAGCTGGACGTGATGTTCCGTTTTTCCAAATTGCGTGCGGGCGAGAGCATTTTTGAGACCTTGACGGGCAAGTATCACAGCCCGGGCGGGCAGGCGTATTACGCCGCGACGTGGTGCAACGACCAAGTGGAATACGCAGGACCGCATTTTGCTATGACGGGCGACGAGATCGCCATCGAAGCATCGCTGAACGCCTACCGCTCCTACACGGCGTTTATGTCGGATACCTACCACCGCATTCCGTCCTCGATCATCGCCGAAGGGCTTGACATCTGGGAAGGCGCGGGCGACCGCGGCGACGCGGCAATGTATTTATACGGCGCATCGTTGTTTTGCTTATATCTCGGTGACAAATCGGTTGCGCGCGAACTGTTCCCCGCGATCAAATGGTGCGCGGAGTACTGCGAACGGCAAAAGCTGCCCGAAGGTGTGATCGGATCCAAGTCAGACGAACTGGAGGGGCGCTTTCCGACCGACGGCATTGCCAATCTGTCCACATCTTCCCTTTGCTTTGGCGGTCTGATCTTTGGTGCAAAGCTCGCAGACTCGTTGGGAGAGCATGACACAGCGGAATTGTTCCGCACGCGAGCAGACGAGTTGGAAAGCGCGATCGAATCATATTTCGGCGCGAATTTGCACGGATTTGACACATACCGTTATTCCAAAGGATTTGACACCTTGCGCGCATGGATTTGTCTGCCGCTTTGCATGGGCATCGACACACGCGGCAAGCAGACGTTGGACGCGATGCTGTCATCTTACCTTTGGACGGAAGAAGGCATGCTGACCTGCGAGATCTCCGATGAGAACCGTTCCGACACGATCTGGGACAGATCGACGCTGTACGGTATGAAAGCAGCGTTTCTTGCAGGCGCAGGCGAGCAGATGCTTGCACCTTTGTTTGCATACTGTCACAAGCGTCTGGTATGCGACCGCGTTCCATACGCGGTAGAAGCCTACCCCGAGGGCGATAAGCGCCACCTTTCGGCAGAGAGCGCTTTGTTTGCGCGCGTGGTGACAGAAGGCATTTTCGGCATCATGCCCGAGAGTCTTGATTCGTTTTCGTTTGTTCCGCGGCTGCCGAGCGCGTTCCCCGAGATGCGTCTGCAAAACGTCCGTATCTGCGGCGGTTGCTTTGACATTTATATCGGCAAGGACGAGTGGCATGTCACGGAAGGCGGCAAGGAAATCGCGCGCGGCAAGACGGACGGTGTGCGTGTAGAGATACGCAAAGGGGCGCTGCACCTTTGAATCCCTGTTTAAGAATCTCCCAAGAAACTTCATGCCGAAAACTGTCGTTTTCGGAAAGGCATTAAAAAAACACCCTCGGAGTTGTTCTTATAAAAGCTCCGAGGGTATTGTTTATTCAAATTCGTTTTCTTGCAGTTTTTTGTTGATTGCTTCGATTTTTCCGCGCTCGCGGCGGTCGGCGATGATCCACAGCGGCACGCTGACCAGCAGTTCGACAAGAAACATTGCTCCAAAACCGACAAGCACCATAGCAACACTTTTGTAATGGCGAAAGATAATAAAAACAAAACAGGTCCACAGCGTACTTACGGTAACAAAAATAATGCGTTTGCACCAACGGACTTTTTCATCCTGCTCTGATGTATAAAACAACAATGCAGCGAGAATGCTGGGGCAAAGCAGAGAAACACACAGCGCGGGAAGCACCGTATAGATTTTTGCACCAAATACAGTAGAATAAAGGACAAGCAGAAACGCCACCATGCCGAGCGCAAAAAAATAGGAGAACAAAAATCTGACACAACGGTTTTTAAACTTAACATTTTGAGAAAGCATATCAAACACCCAGCCTTTCTTTGATGGTATTGAGGTACTGCCTTGAGACGATGAGTTTTTCGCCGTTTTGGAGCGTGATGCATAGCTTGCTGTATTTTTCCGGGGTGAGACAGCGCACCTTGCGCAGGTTGACGATGGTGGATTTGGACACGCGTGCAAACGGCGTATGCGTCAGCTTTTCTTCGATCTGATAGAGTCGCGCTTTGGTTTCATACGTATCCTTGGCGGTGTAGAAGAACACGCGGTTATCAACCGTGTCAAAATAGATGATTTCCGACAGATTGACAAAATGCGTCTCTTCGTTTTTGACGCCTGCCATGCGATTGTCTGCAAGGCTGATCGTTGCAAGCAATTCTTCGAGCTCGCTGTCGAGATAACCGTACGTTACGGTGATTTCCGGATCTTTGATATTTGGGTCATGGATGATTTGTATTTTCATAGCGTTTTCTCCTTTCGCAAGCAGTATATAACAAAAAAGACGGCTTTTCAAGACCGCCCAAAGTATGTTGCAAAAAACAGGTTTTGACTTGCATTTCTATCCGCAAACGACAGTTTGCGGCAATAAGATTTTCGG
>JAFQII010000062.1 GCA_017397605.1 Clostridia bacterium | reverse complement strand
TCTGCCGTCTGCATGATGACGCACACCCCCGCAAGGCTGTTTGGCATCAAGGAACGCGGCTTGCTCAAGGCGGGCTACCGCGCGGACCTTGCGATTTTTGACGAAGACATCCACGTCTCCGCGACCGTTTTGGGCGGAGAGATCATTTATACACAGGAGAGCTGACGCGACATGAAGCTTTGCAGAACCCATTTGTGTGACGGCGTTTCGGTCAACACCGTCACGACAGACCGATTCAAGACCGCGTTTTTGACGGTCAATCTGTTTGTCCCTCTCGCAAGAGAAACCGCGTCGGCATATTCCCTGCTGACCGACGTGTTGATGCGCGGCACCAAGGAGTATCCCACCATGCAAGCGCTCAACCAAAAGCAGGACGAGCTGTATTCCCTGGGACTGGGCGCATACGTCCAAAAGAAAGGCGAGATGCAGATCGTGACCTTTGAACTGACCGCGATCGACGACGCGTTTGCCTTTGACGGTATGAAAGTGCTCGCCGAGGGCATGAAACTGCTGTCGGGACTCATTTTTGATCCCGTCACGGAGCAGGGTGTGTTCAAAGCCGATTACGTCTCGAGTGAGCAAAAAAACCTCTGCGACGACATCCGCGGCAAGATCAACAACAAGACCTCGTACGCGCGCAGACGTTGCATCGACATCATGTGCGAGGGCGAGCCCTACGCGGTTGACCACGGCGGTGATTTGGAAGAGGTGCAGGCGATCACGCCCGCGTCGCTCTGGAACGACTACCAAAATTTGCTGGCAGGCAGCTTGGTCGAGATCTTCTACGTCGGCAGTAAGCAAGACGCAGAGATCGTCGATCTCTGCAAAACGTATCTCCCCTTTGCACCGCGCGACGCGTCTTTTACCGAAACGACGATCGGCGCACTGCCCGAAACGCCGCGCACCGTGACGGAACAGATGCGCATTCAGCAATGCAAGCTGACGATCGGGTTCCGCACCGAGTACGCACTTCAACTGGGAAATTTCCCCGCCATGGCGCTGTTCAACGAGGTGTTCGGCGGCTCGCCCAACAGCAAGCTGTTTGTAAACGTGCGAGAGAAGAAGAGCCTTTGCTACTACTGCTCCTCATTCCCCGACGGACTCAAAGGACTTTTGATGATCGTGTCGGGCATCGAGCAAAAAAATAAGCAGACCGCGCTGGACGCGATCATGGAACAACTCGACGAGATCAAACGCGGCAACGTGACCGACGAGGAACTGCAAAACGCAAGACGTTCCCTGCGCAACAATTACCGCGAGATCACCGACAGCCCCGCGTCCATCTGCGCGTGGTATATGGGCAGAATCTGCACGGGCAGATCGGACACGCCCGAAGACGCGGCAGAAGCGATCGAAGCCGTCACGCGCGAGGACATCATCCGCGTGGCAAACAGCATCCGTCTCGATACCGTGTATTATCTCGAGGGCGCTGAGTAAGCGTTTTCGTTTGGCGGGGGCGTTGCCCCCTCTCACCCCCAATTAAGAACCTTTTTGAAAAAAGGTTCTTCATAATCTCCAAAAACTTTTATGTTTCCGAAAACGACAGTTTTCGGCAATCAATTTTCTTTGGGATTCTTAAGGGGATTTCTTTTCAAAAAGAAATCCCCTTAAGCGTTCTCCCTGTCAAAAGGAGAAAACAGACATGAACAACTACGAATACATCCGCGACGAGTCGATCGGCGAGGGGTATTACACGTGGCAGCACCAAAGCGGCCTGCCAGTCTACGTCATCCCCAAAAAGCATTCCGCGGCGTACGCGATGTTCGGCACGCGCTACGGCTCGATCGACACGTGCTTCAAGACCGAGCGCGACGAAGATTACCTCACGCTCCCCGACGGCGTGGCGCACTTTTTGGAGCACAAGATGTTTGAGGACGAAAACGGCGTCGACGCATTTACCCGTTATGCCGTGACGGGCGCGTCCGCAAACGCGTTTACGTCCTTTGACCGCACGTGCTACCTGTTTTCGTGCACCGAGGGGTTTGAACAAAATCTCGAGATCCTATTGGACTTTGTCTCGCACCCCTATTTCTCCAAAGAGACGATCGCCAAGGAGCAGGGCATCATCGGCGAGGAAATCGCAATGTACGACGACAACCCCGGCTGGTGCGTGTTCTTCAATCTGTTAAAAGCGATGTACCACAACCACCCCGTCGCCAAAAGCATCGTCGGCACGCGCGAGTCGATCGCGTCCATTACGCCCGAAATGCTCTACCGTTGCACGGACACGTTCTACAACCTGCGCAACATGGTGCTGATCGTCTGCGGTGACGTCACGCCCGAAACGGTCGACGGGATCTGCGATAAGATACTGACCGAGCCCGCGCCCGAGCAGACGATCGAGCGCGTCATTCCCGACGAGCCTGCGGAGATCCGCGTTCCTTACGCCGAGGACTTTTTTGAGATCTCCCAACCCATGGTGGAGATCGGCTTCAAAGACGTGCCCGAAACCGACCCCAAGGCGCGCATGCGCATCGCGGCGGCAAACGCGATCACGATGTGCCTGATGTTTGGGAAGTCGAGCGAGTTTTATAACCGTCTGTACGAAAGCGGACTGATCAGCGACAAGTTCGGCGGCAGTTATATGCAGGAGCGCACGATCGCGTTTACCGAGATCAGCGCACTCTGCAACGATCCCGAAACACTCAAAAAAGAAGTCATTGCCGAGATCGACAAGCGCCGCGAGGTCTATTTTACCAAAGAGGAATTTGAGACCGCCAAGCGCGTCGTCTACGCAAACAATCTGTTTAACTTTGACTCCACCGACGACATCGCCAACACGTTTATGACGTTCTGGCAGGCGGAGGGCAACTATCTGGAATACTCCGCGCTCCTGTCGGAGATCACCTACGAGGAAGCGTGGGAGATCTTCAACCGCACCGTCCGCACCGACCGCTGTGCGATGAGCGTGGTTTGGCCCAAAAACTAACACAGAAAGGACAAAAAACGTATGCACACCGTTTCGTTTCCCGGTTTGGGGTTGTCGTTTGAACTGAACCCCGTCGCATTTACCATCGGCAGTCTGGAGGTCAAGTGGTACGGCGTCATCATCACCTTTGGCATTCTCTGCGCGTTCTTGCTGTTTTTCAACTACGCAAAAAGAAAAGAGGGGCTCCCCGAGGATCACCTCTACAACATCACGCTGTTTACCGTCCCGATCGCCGTCATCGGCGCGCGCTTTGTCTACGTCGTGACAAGCTGGGACAAATACAAGGACGATCCCGCGCAGATCTTTAACATCCGCGGCGGCGGACTTGCGATCTACGGCGCGATCATTTTCGGCGCGGCTACCGTGCTGATCTTTTCCAAGATTACCAAGCTCAACACGCTGAAACTGATGGATGCGGCGGCACCTGCCGTCATGGTCGGCCAGATGATCGGACGCTGGGGCAATTTTGTCAACGCCGAGGCGTACGGCTACTCCGAAGGCGTCGAAACGCTGTTCTGCCGTATGGAAATCACCAACGCCGCAGGTCACACCATCGTCGCGCACCCGACGTTTTTGTACGAGTCGCTCTGGAACTGCATCGGCGCATTGATCATTTATCTGATCATCTACAAGCACAAAAAGTTTGACGGACAGATTTTGTTGTCCTACCTCGGCTGGTACGGCTTCGGAAGAGCATGGATCGAGATGCTGCGCACCGACAGCCTGTACGTATTCGGCATGAAATTCTCCGTGCTGGTCGGCATCCTTTCGGTCGTCATCTGCGTCGTCGGCATGATCGTGCTGTCAAAGCGTGCAAAAACCAAGACAGAAGAAGCCTCCTACGTCTCCAAATTCGCCTCCGTCAAGGTCGAAACCGTCACGGAAGAGGATCAAACAGAAGAATAATTGGGGCGCCGCCCCACCCCCCCCCGCATAAGAAATTTATGAAAACGGAGCCGAGTGCAATCGAACTCAGCTCCGTTTGTTTTTTACGGATATCGTTTCTTTTGGTCGGTCTCGCCCGGCAAATAATCCACGCCGGTGTCGCAAAACCGCGCAATCTTCTGTACATACCGCACTTCATGTGCTTTTTCTTTTATGATACCGGTGCAAAAAACGGTGCCGAGTCATCGACTCAGCACCGAAAGCGTAGCGATTAGTACTGTCTGCCCCAAACGAGCATATGCTTGGCGGGCTTGCCGCAGCAAACGCAGGTGGGCGCAAGGTTTTCCTCATCAAACGGAATGCAACGGGACTTGACGCCGCCGGTGACGTCCTTGACGGTCTCCTCGCATTCGGTCTCGCCGCACCACATCGCTTTGATAAAGCCGGGGCGGTTTTCCG
>JAFQII010000061.1 GCA_017397605.1 Clostridia bacterium | reverse complement strand
TTCTTGCGTTGATCGGTATCGCACTGGTCATGATGAGCAAAAACCGCCGCAAAAAAGATCTCGGTATGATTCTTCTCGGTTTTACCGTATTGATGTTTGGTATGGACGCCATGTCCGATGCGGTATCGGGTTTGAGAGACATGCCCGAGTTCCAAAGCATTCTGACCGCATTTACCAACCCGATCATGGGTATTCTGGTCGGAACGATCTTTACTGCGATTATTCAATCTTCTTCAGCATCCGTCGGTATTTTGCAGGCACTCAGTGAAACAGGCTCCATTACGTTCTCCGTTGCCTTTCCGATCATTCTCGGTCAGCACATTGGTACGTGTATCACAGCCATGATTTCCACAATCGGAGCATCCCGCGACGCCAAGCGTACGGGCTGGGTTCATTTGTATTTTAATATTCTGAATACGGTTTTGGTTGGCGTTCTGTTCTATGTCGTGCATGCGTTTGTGAACTTTGCATTCTATGACACCATCATGGACAAGGTCACAATTGCCGTGGTGCACACCGTTGTAAACTTTGTGGGAACGATCTTCTTCTTGCCGATGGGCAGATTCCTCGAAAAACTTGCTGTTATGACCGTGCGCGAAAAAGCAACGGAAGACGAGTTCCGACTGCTGGACGAGCGTTTGCTGTCCAGCCCCTCGATCGCACTTGCACAGAGCGAAGAAACCGTGCGCGGTATGGCAAACGAGGCGGTCACAGCGATGCAAAACGCGATCGGACTGCTTGATGTATTTTCTTCCGACGTCGCCATGGAAATTGAGGAAGCTGAGTCTAAGGTTGACCGTTATGAGGACCGCACAGGTTCGTACCTGATCCGTATCTCTGCTCAGGAGCTTTCCGAAGACGAAAGTGCAGAGGCTGCAAAGCTGCAACGTGTCATCGGTGACTTTGAACGCATTTCCGACCACGCGGTCAACGTGATGGAGTCTGCACAGGAGTTGCGAGAAAAGAAACTCAAATTCTCCGAACAAGCGACCAAGGAGCTTGCTGTACTGAAAGCGGCGGTTTCCGAGATCATGGTGCTTTCCTCCAAGGCATTCTGCGAGAACGATCTCGAAGCGGCAGTTCGTGTCGAACCGTTGGAGCAGATCATCGACGATCTGCGCGAGCGTATTCGTCTCAACCACACGCTCCGTCTGCAAAAGAGCGAGTGTACGATCGAACACGGTTTTGTGCTCTCGGACATTCTGACCAACCTCGAACGCGTCTCCGACCACTGCTCCAACATTGCGGGCTGTGTGTTGGAAACCAGCAAGGACGAGCTTGACATGCACCGCTACCTTGCGAGCGTCCGTACGGAAAGCGAGACGTACCGCAAGCTGTTGGCTGACTACAGAGAAAAATACACGTTAAATTGACATGACAAAAGCGACTGTGAAAAATCACAGTCGCTTTATTTGTTATTGTGCCTTGGCTGTCAAAACGGACTCGCCGCCGCTTGTCTCGGGATTCTTATAAATCCCGTGCACATGAACACCGCTCGGGGTGACATCCGCAAACAAGGTGTACGCCCCGCCTTTGCCCAGCTTGTCACTCGAGAAGCATACCGTCTGCGCATCGCCGAGCGCTTGGAACGAGCATACCGCATTCCCCTGCGCATCGCGCAGCGTGTAAGATTTTCCCTGCTCGAGCATTGCTTCGGTACCGATCACCGCCTGTGTCGAATCAGGCGAAGGATACTGCACCGCACCAACCGATCCGTAAGCCAGCAAAACGCCCCCGGTGACAACGATCTTTTTCTCGCTCGGAGTATCCATCGGCGCGCAATCGTTGTATACAGAGCCTTGTATGACGGTAGAACCGCCTCCGATGACAATGTCGCCGCCGTCCATGCCGTCGCCGATCGCGCTGATAAACAGCAGACCGTCCTTGACCTCAATCAAGGTGCTTGCATTGACACCGTCATTGGTTGCCTTGACCGAGGTATTGCCGCCCGCAAAGGTCACAGAGGAAGTCTTGGATTCGATCCCCTCGTAAGAGCGGAGAATCTGCAGGTTACCGCCTTCGATCAAAACCTCTTTTTCCGCTTTGATGCCTTTTGCATCGGAGTCTTCGCTTCCGCTGTAAGCATCCAAAACGATCTGGGCCTTGCCGCCGACCGAAACACTGCCTTCGGTTGTAAACGCGTGATCTTTGCTCTCTACCTTGAGCGTTCCGCCAACGATGCGAATGTAATCAATGACGTCCAGACCGTCTGCTTCTGTTCTGATCGAGACATCTCCGCCTTCCATCGCCAAAAAGCCCGTACCCTCTTCGGTGTTGTCCGAAACCTTGAGACCGTCGCCGACAGAATCAATTGCGATCGTTCCGCCGCGGATCGAAAGCGTCTCTTTTCCTTTAAAGCCCTCATCAACAGACTTGACGGAAATCACGCCCGAAACGATACGCAGGTTGGAATTGCTGACAATACCATGGCGATAGGTCGTTTGTACCTCCAACGTTCCGCCGCCGTTGATCGTCAATGCATCCTTTGAGTGGATTGCACCTGCAAACCGTCCCTCGGACGGAGTGATGCCTTCGATATAACCGCTGCCGGTATCTATGACAGTATTTTTGGTACCGTCTGCAAGCGTAATCACAAGCTTATCCGCACGCTCACAAAGCACGGGGGATTTCTTTTCGCAAGTAACCTCAAAGCCGTTGAAAACAAGATGCACTTTTTCTTCTTTATAGACCACGACGTCAATCTGACCTTCAAACTTGCCCGAGAAAACATATGTGCCTTCCTCGTGAATCATCAACACTTCTCCGGTCTGTTTTACACCGATTCCTTTGATCTCGGCATCTTTGCCGTTACAATGGATGGTCGTCGCACTTTCGTCCCATGCGGTGTTGACGTCAAAATCCGACCATGTTGCAGGAGTCTCCGCAGGAGGAAGGTACTGCCCTTGGGATTGCGAAACATCCACAGAGCTTGTCTCATTTTTCGGCGTATCCGTCATGTGTATTGCGATGGCAATGATTCCGACAATGATTGCAACCAGAGCAACCAGCAAAACGGCAATCAAAACACCCTTGTTTTTCAATTCTCAACGCTCCTTTTATGTTTTCTTGTTTTTAGTATAACAGAAATACGCATAAAATGCAAGAGCAAGGCAAAAAGTAAGGACGAAAATCGCAAATTGCGGTTTTCGTCCTTTGCATACATTGCTACCGAATGAATTGTTCGTTTAGCCCTTGATGCTGTTTTCGTAGCTCTCGATCATTTTCTTAGACGTGTGACCCGTACGACTGCGTTTTTTCGGCTCGTTCGTTTCTGCACGTTTTTCGAGTTTTCTGAGGTACTTCTCGCATATTTTGCCGGTAAAAATCTTGATCTCCAAGTTCGCGGTATCATCACTTATTGATTTGACCAGAATTTTGTCGATATAGCGGTTAACAAAGGCAGTTGTGATGATTCCCTCCGAAGCCGCCTTTTTTGCCTCCTCCAAAGCGCTCGTGATCTCGCTCATCCGCTTTTTGAATTCGCCTTGAGAGAGAAGTTCTTTTTCCAGCTCCGCAAGTGCGTTGTCGATCTCCTCGATTTCCTGCTCGCATTTGGCGTTCATCTGGAGATAGGTTTTTTGATTCAACTGACCGAGGACGTGCATCTCCAGCAACTTGTCCTGTTTGCCGACGATCAGCTGCTGTTTGTTGTTAAGATTGTCGATCTGCGACTGCAGATCGTCGGAAGCCGCGATCCGCTGAAACAGCTCGGTATAATGCGCGAGGATGGCGTCAACGTCCGTTTCGGTATCCCGAAACGCCTCAAACAGAATCGGCTTGATCTCATCCTCATAGATCGGAAACGACGGGCAGGAGTCCGCACCGTTGTTGATCTTGCCCGAGCAGATCCACTTGCTGTTGGCAACGCCTTTTTTGCTCTTGGACTCACGGCGGTAATATGGCTTGCCGCATTCAGCGCAAAACAGCTTTCCCGTCAGCAGATTTGCATGGTTGCAGATGCCCTGACGGTTTTTGACATCCTCGCTTCTGCGGCGCAGAATCTCGTTTGCCTTGTCCCAAAGCTCCTCCGAAACGATTGCAGGAACGATCTCGCCCGTCTCGTCCTTAAACATCACCCATTCCTCTTGCGACAAGAAAACTTGTTTTTTTGTAAACATGTCCACAACCTTGACCTTGTTGCCGACATAATAGCCCTTGTACTTGGGGTTTGAGATCACACCCGACATGGTCGTGTGCGCGATTTTGTTGCCGTTGCGGTTGCGGTAGCCGCGCTCCCAAAAGATGCTTTCGATCTGCTTCATGCTGTATTCGTCCGTCGCATACAGCTCAAACAGCTCGCGCACCATGGGTGCCTCTGTTTCGTCAATGACGAGACGCTTGTTGTCCTTTTGGTAGCCAAAGATACGGCTGTTGCCTAGAACCACTTTGTCCTTGATTGCCTGGGCATGACCAAACCGAACACGGCTGCTGAGCTTTCTCAGCTCATCCTGGGCAATGGAAGACATGATTGACAGTCGAAGCTCGGAATCCTCGTCCAGTGTGTTGATATTATCATTCTGGAAGAATACGCCTACACCATAGCCCAGCAGTTGTCTTGTGTACTGGATGGAGTCCAGGGTGTTACGGGCGAAACGGGAAATTTCCTTCGTGATAACCAAATCAAACTTGTTTTCTGCGGCATCCTCGATCATGCGGTTAAAGTTTTCACGTTTTTTGGTAGAGATACCGGATAAACCCTCATCAATATAGCCGGGTACAAAAGTCCAGTTCTTATTCCGTTTAATAAGATCCTCATAATAGGTGATCTGATTGCCCAGAGAATTGAGCTGTTCTTCGGACTCACTGGAAACACGGGCGTAATAAGTGACCCGCAGGGGAATATCAAAAATAGACTTGATTTTAAGCAACTGTCTGACAG
>JAFQII010000060.1 GCA_017397605.1 Clostridia bacterium | reverse complement strand
GGCGATTGTGGTCTCCTTGCTCGATCAGCTCGTCGATATGTACCAAAAGCTCGGTCAAGCCTTCAAACCATACATCGATTTTGTTGACGTAGATATCGCCTTTGTATTTTTTGAAATCAATCGTATACCGAAAATCGGCAAACCGTATATCGGGTTGAAACAAAAAATGGTTTTCATATCCTGCAGCGAACTGGTCAAAGCTTTTTGTTTCCGTTTGGAGAACGTTACCGTTTTCGTCAAGAAATTGACCGTTAATTGTGATGCTGTAGGGATCGTTCGTTTGGTTTTTGATCTGCATGATGATCAGATCTTTGCCGTCGTAGCTGTATTTTTTGTCGCTTACAGCAAAAGCATCGGACTGTGTTTTGTCAGGGGTGAGGACTTGCTCGTTGTCATAGCTTTCAATTGCATAATCGGACTGGATTTCGTACTCGTTGTCTTGCCGATCGCATCCCCAAAACGATACCATGACAAAACATAATGTCAGTGCAAAAAGGATTTTTTTCATTATGATCTCTCCGTTGCTGTATTTTTGATCAGTTTAAACGGCAATTCCGTATAAATCATGAAATTTTAAATTTTTTATAAAAAAAGCAGTATCTTTTTTTGCAAAAGATACCGCTTGTAAATTATAAGAGTGCCGAATACAGCAAATCGTTTATATACTGCGCAAACCGACTGCCGCCGTTTAATGAAAATTCCGTCTCGAATATGGCATGGTCGTTTGTGAAACTGTAGAGATCAAGATCTCCGTCGGGACAGTAAAGGATCGGCGGTATCGGCTCGTTATGTAAATAAAAACCGTTTAGATAGACCGCGGCTCTGTATTGACTGTTCTGCGCGACTGTAGAGGAGTTTTTGATGGAATCCAATGCGTTTGCAAAAAGAGATTCTATCGTGTAGAGCTCTTCTGCGTGTGTTCGCTTGTCCAGACGGATACGTGCGATCATGGAGTTGGTTTTTGTTTCATAAAGCTCAATGACAATGTTTTTTTCGCCTTGGTCGTATTTATAAGCTCCAATGGAGGAGTTTTGCAAATACTGAGGATAAACCACGTTGCCTTCGGGTTTTGTAAAAAGATAAACTTGATTGTCGATGTTAGAGGTGTAGCGGATAGTTTCTTGGTGAAAATTCCAGTACCCGAAGCAAATACTTTTCGCAGACGGAACGATATAAATATTCCACGGGTTTTCAAAGCGTTTTAAAGTAGTCAGCTCAATCGCATCAGGTCTGAAGTTCAGATCGGACAAACAATTTGTTTCGTCCAGCATCGCGCTGTTGAGCACGGTGATGCGGGCAAGGATTGTCTCATACACGTCTTTTTTGAGGTCAAAGCTTGCGTCCGTCACGCCGAGGTCAAATCCGCCGAAAGAGGCAAAATACGCTTCCGACGAGAAGAAAGACAAGCCGTAATACTTTTTTACAGTGCCGTCAAGTGCGCGGACGTATACCTCGTCGTACGTTTCAAACAGTTTGATCGTATCGTTGATCAAAAAGAGCGTTTCTTCGCTTGACAGCCAAAACCACTCGCCGTTGTGCCTGCGGGTGTTAAAATCGGATATCTGCTGCTCGCTGTAAATCGATACGGTTTTTTTGCCGTCTTTTTCCGTGACGGTGTTGTAAGTGTCAAACTTCTTTTGCAATAAGTCCTGCGCCGTGGGAGCGGCGACAGCGGTCTCGGGGGTTAAAAAGGTACCGTCGTTGGGCTCGACACCGCCGTAGAAATGCGAGAGCGACAAAATCCCCGCGCTCAAAAGCAGGGCAAACACCAGGACCAGCAGGGAAGTCCGGGACAAAATACTCACGTTGTGTCTCATGGCAATCTCACGTATGCGGTTGTGCCGATGCCCGGCTCGGATACAAACGCAAGCTGTGCTCCGTGCGCGTCCGCGATTCGTTTGCACAATGCGAGTCCCAGTCCTGTTCCGCCCTCTTTGCGGCTTCTCGCCTTGTCCGTGCGGTAAAAAGGCTCTGTGATGTGCAAGATCTGCTCCTCGGTCATGCCGATGCCGTTGTCACGGATGTACAGCGTTTTTGCATCTTCGGATATTTCCGCGCCGAGCACCACCTTGCCGCCTTCTCTGCAGGCGCGGATGGCGTTCTCCGTCAGGTTGGAGATCAGAATCTCTATCAGCGTTTCGTCTCCGTCAAACACAAAGTTTTCGCCCTCAATATAAATTTCCACATGTTTTTCTGCGGCACGCAAGACAAAAATATCCCGTATTTTGACCAGCAAACCGCCTGTGGAAATTTTCCCTGCCGATATGCCGTTCTCGCGGATAAATGCGGAGTCCAACAAAACCTTGCTGATTTTTTGCAGACGCTTGGATTCCGACATGATATCCAATAAGGTCTGCATCCGTTCCTCCTCGCTTTGACCGTGGCGGAATGCGTATTCCGCAGAGCCGTAGATAGAAGTCAGCGGCGTGCGCATTTCGTGTCCGAGATTGTCGAGCATCGTTTGTTTTTGCTGTGCGGTGGTCTTCAGTTCCTCCATTTGACCGTTGATGGTGTCCGACATGGCGTTAAAATCCTTTGCCAATTCGGCAAACTCGTCTTTTCCGCGGTCGTCCGCTCTTGCCGAAAAATCTCCCATCGAAATCGCCTTCGTTGTTTCGCGAAGCTTGCGCAACGGTTTGTACAGCTTGCGCAAAACAATGTACAGACACAGCGCTAAGACTGCCGATGCCAGACCCGAAACCAAGCCGAACGAGATCGAAAGCTGTCTGAGATCCTCGTCAAGATAGCTGATATCTTTGGCAAATGTCAACACAAACGCGCCGTCACACATTGTCTCGCTGATCAAAAGATGTTTTTTGCCTTCGATCTCCGCGGTGCAATGCGTCCCTGCCTCGGGAATCGAAACGTCCCCCGGAATATTCGTCTGCAACACACTCCCGTTCTCTGCAAACTGCAGGAACAAGCCTTCCTTGCTGTAAAAACTCTCGTAAGAGAACGCAAGGCTTGCCGCGTCGCCGCTGATCTCAAAATCACGCTCAAACGCCTTGATGATCACCAATTGCTCCGAGCGGCAGACCTGCTGTGCCGATTCATAACTGCGGTTGTGCGTATACAGCGCAAGCGAAAAGACGCAGGCGTTGAGCAAGAGTAAAAACAGTATCAACGTCAAAAAATATGTTTTTTCAAAAAATCTGTTCCGTTTCATCACATGTTCTCCGCATTTTACATATGTAAATACAGTTTACATGCCAATTATGAATAGAAGATGAAATTTTGACCGTTTTGCAAAAAAAGAATCGGGAAACGTGTCCCCGATTCAGGTTATCAAACGGTACGCTTGCGGATACGTTTGTAGGAAATCAAGGAAAATACTATGCCGCATGCGATCAAAAAGATGAGTCCTGTCAGCGCATCCTTCCATGTGATCCCAAACATTTCAATCGTTGTTTCGTGCCATTCTGTATCGTATGCGTGAAAAAAGTTGCGAAGTTTCCAAGGCAGCGGAGAAAAGTAATCAAAATAAGTC
>JAFQII010000059.1 GCA_017397605.1 Clostridia bacterium | reverse complement strand
CTACGGCAGATTGCCGCTGATGCAGACGGAAACCTGCATCATCCGCAACATCAAGGGCTCATGCCCCAACGATCACACGCGCTGTCACGCAGAGCTGATCGACCGCACAGGCGCATCTTTTCCTGTTCTGCGCGCGGACGGACACCGCAATCTGATCTACAACTCCCTGCCGACCTACCGTCTGGACAAGCGCAAGGAGCTCAAAAAAAGCGGTGTGGGTCTGCTGACGCTGTTGTTTACCACCGAGACGGAAGCAGAGATGCAAGCCGTTTTGCAAGCGTACCGAAAAGGCGCGTCCCCGACGGGAAAATTTACAAGAAGATAACACAAGAGGCTGAGTTGATGACTCAGCCTCATTTTTTCATTCCTTGGTGACCGTGACCGTAATGGTGACGGTTTTTTTGTTGCCCGCGCCGTCGGCGATCTCCAACACGATCGTATCCGTGCCGTGATATCCTTTCATCGCGCGGTAAATACCGCTGCCGCACTTGTCCAGACGGAACGTGCCGTACAGCGTGCTCTGCATGATGCGCACGGTGTAATCCGTCGTGTCGGCAAGTGCAAATTCCACCGTCTTGCCGTGAGTCACCTGCAACGCGATGTCTTTAAACTGCGACAGATCGTTTCCGACTCCCTTGTGGAACGTGTCGTCCAGCTTGCGTTTTGCAAACAGATAGGTGTCTTCATAAACGGCACGCAGTCTTTGATCCCCGCTGAGTCCCGAAGCAAGGAAAGCCCCCGGGAAACTGCCGTGGTAATACAGCTTGATCGAGTTCATATAACCGCTGTCATAGCCCTCGCGCAGGTAGTCGCGGTATATCGAGATCGCGCCGTCGCTGGTGTAGTCCTCAATTTCCAGCTCAACACTCATGCCATAGATCTTGGCTTTGCTCGAGGTGGAATACAGACGCGTCGGCTCGGTCGCGTAGAACATGTAGTTCGGTTGCCACGACGCAAAATCAAAGCCGACCTCTTCCCACATCCACGTGCCGTATGCAGTGTAATACGGGCACCAGATGCTCTTGTAGCCGAGAGAGTGAATATAGTCGTTGATCATCTTGATCGAGCCCGCATTGAGCTTGATCTCTTCCTTGCGCAACGCCTCGTCGTTCCAGTAGAAGCCCAAAAGCTCCAACTGCTCAAAATCGGAAGCTTTCCATACTTCCAGATAGCGATCAACCTGATATTTGAGGTACGCAAATCTGCCCTCTACGGTCGAAAAATCTTCTGCTTTTCCGTCACCGTCCACGTCGCGGCAGGTTTCACCCGTTTTGGGGCACATCAGATTGAGCCAAATCGTCGGTTTGACGGCAGTGTTCAACTCGCTTTCGACTTCTTTTGCCATCTTCTCCAACGCGATCAGATTTTGCCCCTCGTACCAAAGCTCGTCCACAAACAACTCAAAGCTGTCTACGACATCGTTTTGGAACGCAAAACGCATCGTGGGGGCAAACAAGTAGGAGTCAAAGAAGGTGTCCTTGATGTTTCCGTCGATATCGTGGTATGCCAGCACATATTTTGCATATTGCTCGGTCATGACCTCGCATGTGCCGTCGCCGAGCTTGCCGTTGACCGCAGCAAGCAAAATATTCTCTGCGCCGATGACGCTCGGGTCGGGGAAATTGCCCCAACGCAAGGTCGGGTCATATTCCGCCTCGGGAACACCTTCGGCGTTCTTTTTGCCAAGCACCTCGATCTCGGAGAGATAGACATTGCTCGAAACAGTGTTGTCGGGCACGGTCGCAAACGAGACGCGCACGTAACGGCAACGGTACGCCCGACGGAACTTGCCCTCGACCGAAACGATCAGCGCACGGCTGTCGCCGTACAGACCCGTGTATTCGGATGCCGTCGAGATCCAATGCACGCCGTCATTGCTGACTTCCACCATCACTGCGGGCGGAACGCCGACACCGACGGAGATCTGATTGAGGAATTCGGCGTTTACCGCATCGACAGCCATTTCGTTGCCAAGGTCGATGACGATATGTCTTCCGTCACCGCGATAGAAATGTGCATACGCGGCATCGTTGTAGCTTGCGATATTTGCCTTTTTGCCGTCTGTGAGCATGACAAGCTTGTCGATCGGGGTGTTACTGCCCAGATGCTCGATCAGAAGCGGATCAAAATGCTGTGCCTGCACGTTCACGCCTTCCAGAAGCGCGAGGTTCTGATAGGTGTCAAAATCCGCATCCGACGGATCAACGGGAACGGTGATGTCGCTCTGCAGCTTGTAGCCGTAGTAATCAAATTCTTTGCCCACGTCCCCCGAGGACTGACCGCCCGAGACGTCGATCGTTCCGTTTTCGCTGTATTCGTAGGCAACGATCTCGTCGATAAACAAAAAGTTGTTTGCTTTTCGTTTTAATGTCACGCGGACATAGCGCGCAGAAACCGTCTGCGGCAAGGCAAAGCGGTAGATGTAGTGACTGCTTTCGGCAAGATCTGCAGGCGTTTGCAGTGTACTGACGGTAACAAAATGCTCACCGTCATCCGAGAGAGAAATCTCCACCGCGCGCGGAAGCTCGATGCCGTAGTCCACTTGACGGAGCATGTACACCTCGATGTCCGCGAGCGCATGATCCGTTTCGCCGAGGTCAAACGTGATGCTCAGGACCGTGCCGCCCGTAAACCCAACCCAGCTATATTTGTCAAACAGCTCGCGCATATCCCCGTCCGTCAGCTTCTTTGTG
>JAFQII010000005.1 GCA_017397605.1 Clostridia bacterium | reverse complement strand
GGGGTAGCGCCCCTTAATCCTCCCTCTGCGACTCGACAAGAATGACCTTTGTCCCTGCGGGCGTAATGCCGCTTTGCTCGTAGACGATCTCGCAGATCTGCGACAGCTCGGACTCGGAGATCTCGCCGCTGTCGACAATGATGCTGCATTGCTTGCCCGAGATGACCGCGACACATTTGGGAATCCCGCGCGCCGCAGCCAGCGTCTCGATGTTGACCTCGGCTTCCATATCGTCGAGAATCTGCGAGATCTGCGAGAGCGCGTTTTCTTTTTCGTCGGGGAGCGCGTCGGGGTTGTCGGCGATCTCCTGCAGAACTGCCATCGCGTCCTCGCGCACCGTTTCCCGATTGAGCACCGTGATCGCAAGCAGGTCACTCGGGTCAACTTCCTCGACGGCTTGCTGTTCGTCGTCGCTTTGCTCGCCGACACCCGAAACCGCGTCGCCGACCAGAACGGAATTGCCGAGCAGCTTGCCGCTTTCGGACTCCTCGACCGCGCCGTCCACACTGCCGCCACCGCCGACCAAAGCACTCACGGCGACCGCCGCGACAATCAAAACCACGCACCCGCTCACCAAAAACGCGCGGGACGCAAGCAGTTTTTTAAACCGCGGGACGGTCATTTTTTCGCCCAAGGACGTAAAAAACGCCTTGACTTTTTGTTTTAACGTGTTCATCAAAAACCCTCCGTATGTTATGTTTGAATACTGATTTGCTCGTCGGACAGCGCAAACAGGGCGCAAAGAAGCTCCTTGATGCGCGCGCACGCGACGTAATCCGCGCCGGGACAAACCACTGCGATGCCCAAAACGATCGGTAGTTTTTCGCGCAACAGAATCGGCTCTTCCCCGCCGCTCTGCGTGGCAAGCACGACCGTTTTTTCGGTTTCCTTGCCGCCCTCGTGCTCCGTCACGCGCTGATCGGTCGCGTAGGTGTATTCGTACCCGTACGCAAGCGTCAAAACGACGCGGCAGGACTCCACGCCTTCCATTTCACAGAGTAAATCGGCAACCTCCTGCTCTAACGAAGTGCGGTAAGTGTCCCCGAGGGATGCCGAAACGGTGCTTTCGTGTCCGCTCCCGCTCGGCAGAAGCAACAGCACGATGCCCGCCGCAAGCGCAAGTGCGATGTAAGGCAACCCTTTGATGTGCTTGAGTTTTTGCAGCCATGCACTGACGTTCATGCCGTTTCTCCTTTCCATGTGACCTCGCACGGAACGCCGTATGTGCCCTCCGCCCATGCTTCGGCAGAAGCGGCATCTGCTTCGTGTCCAACCGTCAGATACACTGCGGTGATGACAGCCTCGCGCTCCGTCCACTCCATATCTATGCGTATGTCACACGCCGTTATGCCTGTCTGCGCCAAAAGCATCTCTCCGATCGCACGGCAGATTTCTGTCTCCGCAAGCTCACCTGCGAGCGTTTGCAAGTTGTCAGCGGAAACAGCGCCTTCTGTCTGCATGCTCTCTTCTTCGGGCAGGGCAAACGAAAAGGAACGAAACGGGTGCACAATCAGCAAAATGCACGCCAGCGCCGCAAGGTAGCGGATGTAAGGCTCAAACGTGCTCCCCGCAAGTGCGGCACACACCGCGCCCAGCACCGATGCCGTAAAAATGACCGAGACGTACTGCTGCAGATTCATACCGTTACCCCCGTTTTGATAAACGTCGCAAGGAATAAGAGCGCGATCACTTCCGCACCAGCAAGCAAGCCCATCAGAATGTTGAGCGTCGCACCGAGATCGGCAAGCAATTGCCCCTCGCGTTCACAGCCCAACAGCCGCGCCAGCGTTCCCGACAAAAACAGCATCACGCGGTAGCAAAGCAGGTACAGCATCGGCGGAACCAAAATCGCAAGCGTTACGACCGTTCCTACCGCACCGACCGTGCCTTTGATGACCGAAACGCTCCCCGCGACCGTCCGCGCCGCGTCGCCGAGAATGTTGCCCACCACGGGAATCAGTACCCCCGACGCAAACCGCACGGTGCGGAACAAAAAGCTGTCCGAAGCCGCCGAGATCGTCGTTTGCATGGTTAACATAAACCCCAAAAGCGAGAACAAAAACAACAAGAGCAAGCCGGCAGTGTTTCGTACCATCGTTCCGATCGGCGCGAGATCGGCGGTTCCGGGAATGGCGGACGCAAAGCTTGCCGAAAAGGAGATCTGCAAAAACGGAAACAGCACCGCCGAGCAGATCAGGCTGATCGCGGACAAAAACAGCGAAAATGACGCGCTCGACGCCGCGGCGGCGGAAACGTTCCCGCCCGAAACGAGCAAGGATGCCGAGACGGGCAACAGTGCCGCAAGGTATTGCGAAAACGCCGTCAGCGCCTGTCCCGCGACCGAAAAGAGGTTGTGGAGCAACGAATAACTGACCCCCGATACGGCAAGCGCACAGACAAACGAGCACGCCGTCGACAGCATCGGCGACGAGGAAATTTTGCCCGATGCGTGCAAAAGCGAGCAAAGCACCAGCACGCTCATCAGCGCCGCAAAGCTTGCCGATGCCGCGCCGACGGCTTCTCCCGTGTGAGCACGCAGGATCTCTACCAGCTCGTCCCACAGCACGATCTGCGCGTCGCCCGAAAGCTGTTCGTCGGTGACGGCAGGGTGCGAGAGCGTGTCCACCCCTGCTGCGTCCGCGATGGATTGCTCTTCGCTTGCAAATCCGCAAAAGGACACAAACACCAAGCATAACAGCAAAAGCTTTATAACAGCTCCAAAAGCTGTACGACCGATGGAACGGCAAGCGCCAGAATGGCAAGCTTGCCCGCAAGCTCGGCTTTTTCCGCCAACGCGCTTTCTCCGCAGTCGCGGCAGAGCGCGGAGGTCAACTGGCAGGCGATCGCCGCGGCGAGCGCTTTGAGCAACAGCGCGAGATAGCCCGACAGCCCTTTCTGCATCGCCAGCGCCGAGACCGAGGCGACCGTTTCGACCGTTTCCTGCAGGACAAATACGCCGAATAAGATTCCGCATGCCGCCAGCACCAACGGCGCAAACTCGGGACGAAGCTGACGGACCAGCAAATTGATACACATCACACACAGCAAAAACCCGCACACGGTCAAGATGCTCATACCGTTTCCTCATATCCCAAACGCGCCCCTGACGGCGGACAACAGCGACGTGATCTCCGAGATCAAAAGCAGTGCCACGATGACCACACCCGCAACCGAAACAAAGGTCGCGTGCTCCTCGCGTCCGTTGCGTTGCAGGATCTGGCAGATCACGGCAACCAGCAACCCCACGCCCGCTATTTTGATGATCAGACTGATGTTCATGTTCGTTTCCTCTTTATATCAATAACAGCGCGATCAACAGCCCCGAAAGCGTCCAGAGCGAGACGGCGGACCGCTGTTTGTCCGCGGCCTTTTGTTTTTGTGCCGCGTACGCTTCTTCCAGCGATACGATGCAAAGCGAGAGCTGTTCGGTCTGCGTCTGCAGGGAGACGCGCCCCAGGCTTTGTCCGAGCTCCCGCAACGGTTTTTGGGACGCTTCCGATAGCGGCAAGCGCGCAAGGGCGCTTTGCCACGCCAAAGCATACTGTTTGGGATCGGCGTCCCGCAAAATGCGCAAAAAACCGATACGCTCCAAAAAAGGCTCCCGTGCCTGCGCAAACACCGCTTGCAACGGCATGCGCGACCAAGCCAGCCTGCGCGACAGCTCCCGCAAAAAAGCAAGCATTGATTCCAGCGCACGCAGTTCCGCGCGGATCTCCCGCGCCGAAGCCGTCCCGATCCAAAAGAATGCCGTCACAATCAATAACCCGCCGATCAAACGCATGGCGTTTCCTCCACGATCTGCACGCCGTATCCGGGCGACAGCAATACCAACAACCCAAAGACGCCCGCGTCGTACAATGCGCGCACACACGGACGGCACAATGACTCCTTTTTGCTTTGCTGGGTGCAGTGTGGAATTACAGCATGGAGATGGCGTCGGAGATGGTCTTCTCGTAG
>JAFQII010000004.1 GCA_017397605.1 Clostridia bacterium | reverse complement strand
CGTCTTGCTTGATGCGGTATAATAAAGCATCTACTGCACGAAAGGGTCAAAAAATGAAACTTGCGGATGTGTTTTCGTCTGATATGGTGTTTGCGGCAAACAAGCCGATTCGAATTTTTGGGCAGGGCGAGGGCAATGCGACGGTGACGTTTGCGGGAATGAGTCAAACCGTCATTAGCGACACGCTCACGTGGTGCGTGGAATTTGCACCGATGGAATACGGCGGCCCGTATACGCTTGCGTTTTCGTCAGGCGGCGAGACGGTTACGTTGGAACGCATCTATATCGGCGAGGTCTATCTGTTTGCAGGTCAATCGAACATGTCTTTTCCGCTTGCGGAATCCAACACGGACAAAGCACTTTACGAGACCAATGACAAACTGCATTACCTTGCGGTTTCGCCCCGTCCGTCTGCGATCACTTGGTCATGCGCGGCGCGCGACACCGTGGGGGATTGGTCTGCGCTGGGATATCTTGCAGGCAGGGAAATCGTCTCCAAAAAAGACGTGCACGTCGGCATCATCGTTTGCGCCACAGGTGCATCCGTGATCGAAAGCTGGATGCCCGCAGGCGCACTGGAACGCATCGGCATTCGTTTGTCCAGAGAAGACAAATACTTTGATCACTATTACGAAGAATACGCTTCTTGGAACGTGGACGGCGCGCTGTATGGCGACAAGCTGATGCGCGTGATTCCGCTTGCGATTTCGGGCGTCGTGTGGTATCAGGGCGAAAGCGACGCTTCGGAAGCGGAGGGCTTGGTCTACGAGCAGGAGCTTTGCGAGATGATCCGCCTCTGGCGTGTGGCGTTTGCGGACGATAAGCTTCCGTTTTGCATTGTGCAGATCGCAGACTGCGAGAGCCGTATCGCCATGGGACCGGGCTGGAAACTGGTGCAGGATGCGCAGGAACGTATTTCCGCCCGCGTGCCGTATACCTTTACCGTTATCTCCAAGGATATCTGCGAGACCGACGAGATCCATCCGCCCACCAAGGACAAATTGGCTCACCGTATCACCGACGTGATCGAGACACACTTTTTTGCATGAAAAAAGCCGTATTCTGCGCACAAATAGCACGGAATACGGCATCTTGCTTTACAGCAATTTGCAAAGTTTGATCTTTTGACCGCTGTCAAATATTTGATAACCGCAGTTTTTATAACAATGTATCGCCGCCGTGTTGTCTGCGTCCGTCTGCACGGAGAGGGATGCAAAGCCTTGTTCAACGACGTATTGCTCTGCAAAACGTATCGCAAACCTGCCGACTCCTTGCCGACGGAACGAGGGCGAAACAAACAGCATGGAGATCCACGCTTTGCCGTTGCTTTGCAGACCGTTAATCTTGAGATACGCGACGGGCAAGGCGCCCTTGCAGATCAAAAAATGCTGTTCGTCGGGATCGTCGGCGGCGAGTAACGTTTTCCACTCTTCGTACCCGATGTCTTCGGTGTGCAGTGCATCGCGGCTTTGCGCAAACATGATTCTGACAAAATACGCTTCATGCTCCGTTGCGGGGATGGCTGTCAGCATGTTTGGAATGTCGGTTTCGTACATGATCTCGCCGTCGTTGATCAGGTTGTTAAACGGCAAAAACGACTTTTCCGCAAAGCCTGCGGTTTTTTGAAGCATTATACTCGGTAGATTGTTTGGCTCGACATAACAGCGCAAGACCGACGCACCGCGTTCGGATAGGTGCGCCATAGTGGCACGGATCATTTGTTTTGCAATCCCGTTCCTTCTGTAATCGGGGACAACAAACAAATCGCCGTAATACCAGAGCGACGGATCGTTTGTGTGCTTGATGCAATGCAATCTGCCGACAATTTCTCCGTCGGATGCGGTTGCAATGACATCAAAGCAGTCGTTGTTTTCGAGAACCTCGTCAAAAAGGGACTGTCTCACGCGGTTGACCCACGACGGCGCGGCACAATCCCATTGCTTTGCCGCAATCTCTTTTGCAAGAGCATCCGACAAATAGTTGCTGATCTGTATGGTAATGATTTCTTTCATGCGATACCTCATTTTTGTAGTGTCACCAGTATAGTTTGGCAGACTTCAAAAGTCAATCCCAACAGGGTATACCGTTGGTTGAATGCGGCAGAATCAACAAGAGATGTGTCAAGTTGACGACATACGTCTCAAAAAGGAGTGTGTGAAATGAATGATTCTTTTTTTGAACAATTACGGTATTATTTTGTGATCATACGGTATCAACACGGGTTGAAAGATCGTGATCAAGAAAAAGTAGACAATGCACTTGCATTGATCAAGCAAGCGCGAAACGAGCTTGCAGATTGCGACGAAGTGCAAGGGAGGGACATTTTGCTGTATTGTATCGATCAGCTTTTTGCGATCATTGCCGAAGGCGATGCACAAAAAGTGTTTGATTACACGGATGCGATTCACAATATCCCCGAACTTGGTATGCAAAAAAGAACGCTCCGTTCGTTTCGCAGAGAATTGAAACTTTTTCGAAAAAAATACGGGAGAGGCTATTTTCCGTTTGTGAGTCTCCGCGGGCGCTTTATGTTTCAACGAAAAAATGGTTGAATCGAACTTTTGAATAAGATCTGATTCGGATGCTTTGAAATGATTAAAACTTGCAAACTGTCGAAAACTATGTTATAATATCCCCACAAGAAAAACATCGAGGTAACAACATATGGCAACTGCACATATCAACGGAACGCCCGCAGATTTTGCATCTACCGTGCTTATGCCGGGCGACCCGCTCCGCGCCAAAATGATCGCGGAAAAATATCTGACAGACGCAACGCTTGTCAACAATATCAGAGGTATCGGGGGCTATACGGGATTTTACAAGGGCAAGCGCGTTTCGGTTATGGCAAGCGGAATGGGTATGCCGTCGATGGGCATTTATTCCTACGAACTGTTCAATTTCTTTGGTGTTGACCATATCATCCGCGTCGGCACGGCGGGCGCATTGGACAAAGAAATCAAGGTGCGCGACGTTGTGGTCGGAATGGGGTGCTCCACCGACTCCAATTATGCCGCAAGCTTTGCGCTCCCCGGCACGTATGCGCCGCTTTGCAGCTACAAGATGCTGAACGCTTGCGCCGAGAGTGCAAAAGAAATGGGCATTGCGCCCCGCGTGGGCAATTTGTTGTCTACCGATGTGTTTTACAGCGGGGACGAAGTCAACGAGCGCTGGGCAAGCATGGGCGTTATGGCGGTCGAAATGGAGGGCGCGGCGCTTTATATGAACGCGGCGCGCGCAGGCAAGCACGCGCTTGTGATTTGCACCGTTTCCAACCATTTGCTCACGGGCGACGAGATCAGCGTCCAAGAACGGCAGAATTCGCTTGACAAAATGATCACTCTCGCGCTGGAAACCGCGCTCAAATTGGATTGATCAAAATGCTTTTGTCGCCGCGCCATGTGCAAAGGCATGCAAAAGAAATAAGATTCAAAAAGCACTTCGGCAAGAAGTGCTTTTGCTTTTCAACCAACGGTATATATACACTTGGTTGGTCCCGATTGACCGATGAGAAAAAGCGTGCTATACTGGCGTTATGATATTTGGTACAAAACGAGAGGTAAGAACATGTATTATCGTTGGATTGACGCAAGTCGATATTCTATGGACTGTTTTTTGCTGTTTGACCGTTGGGCACTGCGCTGGATTTTTACGGATTGCGACTACTACGACGGGGACTATGTTTCGGATATGGCAAAAGCGCTTTATAAATATCCCTATATAGATGCATTTTGCCGCCGCAAAGCGCCCGAATGCAGTACGTTCCTGGATCAAGTATGCAGAATACCGAACAAGGCTTGGATGGACGATGAAATGCGCAAAGCAGAAACAAAGATTTTGCAGACACATGAGACTTTTGTTGTTTATGCATACCCCGAAGTTATGGAACAAGTCAACTATATTCGCAATTGGGATGCCAAATATTTGCACGAGCTTGTTGACCTGCAAGATAAAATTGTATTGGATGTCGGTGCGGGAACGGGTAGATTGGCGTTTGCCGCAGCAACGAAAGCAAAGCGCGTTTACGCAAGCGAGCCGTGTGATCAGCTTCGGGAATATATGAGGGATAAGATCAAACGCGAGTCGATCAAAAATGTCAAGGTTCTGGACGGCGAGGTGTTGAGCCTTCCATACGAAAACGATACTTTTGATGTCGTGCTCAGCGGTCATGTGGTGGGCGATGCCTATCAAGAAGAAATAGTCGAAATGGAACGAATTACAAAGCCGGACGGATGGCTTGTCATTTGCAACGGTGATGACGAGTTTCGACGGACTTCTCCCGACAAAGAACTGACTGCACGCGGCTTTGAGTGGTTTTGCCACGAAAGTATCGAAGGCGGTATCATTTATAATTATCGAAAACAGGTTAAAAAGTAATCCGATGTCAATTCACCAATTTTGACAGCGACTCTCTCTAAACGTGATATTGTAATACATGGTTTTGCGTGATATACTATGTTCAGAAGTGGCCGCTTCAATATTTTTTGAGGAAGGTATTTTTATGCTTTTGATTTTTGCCGAGAATTTTAAACAATTGCGCAAAGAACAAGGCGTCACGCAGGAGAAAATCGCGGAGACGCTGGGCGTTTCGAGCCAGTCTGTCTCTCGCTGGGAATTGAGCATCTGCTATCCCGACCTTGAATTGTTGCCGTCGATTGCAAATTATTTTGGCGTTACGGTCGATCATCTGCTGTCCAATGATGTTCCGTCCAAAGAAAAGGATTACGATATTTTTTGTGAGACGCTGTACACATTGGACGGCACGGAACGCATTGATTTTTGCAAGGAATACTGCCGCAAATACCCCGCAGACGATTACTATGCCTATCAATTGGTTTGCGCCGTCAAGGATTATGCAGTAGGCGACAACGAAAAAGCCAATGAACATCTGCCGATGCTGCAAAAATATGTCGATCGTTTGCTGGAAACGCGCTACCGCAATGCGACCATTCAGCAGATGGCGACGATGTGCGACGAGAAGGAGCTGGACGGCTGGCTTGCGATGGCGCCGTACACGGGATTCAGCAGGCGGTATTGCCTGATTGCGCGCGCCATGCAACAACAGGATGACGGAATGATCGCAATTCAGCAGGGAATGGAAATGCTGGAAACCTTTGCCGATCAACTGGACAGACGCTGTCCCGATTCGGTCGGCGCGCAGAAAAAAACGGCGTTTCAGCGCGATGTTCTCAAAACTATCCGCTCCTTTGGAGACGGAACTGTCCCCGACGGCTGGAAAACGTTCTACGCATACAAACAACTCGTCCTTGCGGCTTGTCTGTTTGGCAACGGCGAGACGGAGGAAGGCTGGGAGCAGTTTGAAAGCGCGATCGAAGCGTGCAAATATGCGCATGACTTGCAGGATGAATGGCTGGACATCGGCGGTGCGCTGTTTTCCGATCTCAAGGTCAGCAAGGACTGGGCATACGCTCTTGACTTGTGCGGAAACAAACACACGCTGTTTGGGATCGCAAATCTGTCTTTTGGTGACATGAGGCTCATCCACCATTTGCTGACAGATCCGCGCTGGGCATGGTTCGATTCCGTACGCCAAACACCGCGCTACCGCGCCGCCGTCGAGTGGGTCGAAAGCGTCAGGCAGTAAATAGTCAAAAAGCACTTCGGCAAGAAGTGCTTTTTCACGTATGCGGCATTTATTGACATCAAGAAAAGATTATGCTATAATAAGCAAAAATGGTTTAAAGGGGCTACCATGACAGCACAAAAACGAACCTTGCGGCATCTGTTGATCTGCGCGTACACCTTGCTGATCTACGCGGGGCTTTTCGCGACGGCGCTGATCAAAGCAAACGGCAACACGTACGATGGCGCGCACAGTCTTATCTATTTGATTTACGCATTGCCCATCTTGTCGGCAGTTGGGGGAATTCTGTCGTACAAGCTGACCGAGCGGTTGCTCGTTCCTGCCGTGCTGCAGTTGGTGACGGGGTATGTGGTTTGTCCGCTATTGTTGTTGCTTGTGTATGAATGGGGCATTGATTTTGGGGAAGACGTCACCCATATTTTTGTGGCTGCTCCCATTGCGGCAGTAATTTTTGTGATCTTTTCCTGCATCGCCAAGCTTGTGCACATGCTGTGGAAAAAGCACAAACCGTGCAAAACTGACGAGTAATGTGCAAAAGAGGAAAGACCATGAACGGATTTGAAAACATACATTTCAAGGGGAGCTTTCGTAGTTATCAACAGCGTGTGCTGGACCGTGCAAAAAACTATCTGCGCGACGGCAAAATCAATATCGTCGCCGCACCGGGAAGCGGCAAAACCGTTCTCGGACTGGAACTGATCCGACGCATCGGCAAGCCGTGCATCATTTTTTCTCCGACGACCTCAATCCGTCGGCAGTGGGGCGACCGTTTTTGCGAGATGTTTTTGGAGCAAAAGGATGCGTTTGACGGGCTGTTTTCCGACGACTTGCACTGTATCAGACTTGTCAATTCCATTACCTATCAAGCACTGTATACTGCAATCGAAAAAGTCTCTGTCTCGGACGGAGAAGACACCGACTGCTCCGATGTGGATCTGCTTGCGGATATCAAAGCCTTTGGCATCGGAACGATCTGCCTTGACGAAGCGCATCATCTCAAAAACGAGTGGCAAAAAGCACTCGAAAAATTCATCTCGCTTTTACCCGAAGGGATCAAGATCATTTCCTTGACCGCAACGCCGCCTTACGACGCGGAGGGTACGGAGTGGAGCCGTTATGTCGCCATGTGCGGCGAAATTGACGAGGAAATCTTTGTCCCCGAGCTGGTCGGTCAAAACACCCTTTGTCCGCATCAGGATTATGTGTATTTTAACTATCCGACCGCGGCGGAAAGCGAAAGCTTTTTTGAGCAACGGGAGCGCGCCGCGCTTGCTTTGGAGGAACTTCGTTCCTTGCCGTTGTTTGAGCAGGTGCGTGGGCAGTTGCATCAGATGCAAGGGTATGAGGAATTGTTTTCTCATGTG
>JAFQII010000058.1 GCA_017397605.1 Clostridia bacterium | reverse complement strand
GTGGCAAAGTCCACAACGATCTCGCCGTTTTCGCCGCGGTGGTAATCCCACGTGTTCCAGGCAGAGCTTGCGGCAATGTCGTCATAGCCGTAGACCAAATCGTTGACATTGTCGACAACCACCAATTGATCGCCTGCGAACAGCTCCACATAGCCGTAAATGTAGCTTGTGGTCTCGCCGTCCAAATAGGTAACAAAATGCATGGGGTACTGTACGCCGTTGATCTCGATCACGATGCCCGGGTACTTGTATCCGCTGACAGAAAGCATCAAGCCGTTGGGCGTCCATGTCAGCATCACATCGGCGGAAGAAGCCGTAGTGAGGATCTTGCCTTCGGTATCTACGTTGTTGCCGTCACCGCCGGCAAAGTAGGAATAGGTGATCTCGGTGTCATCGGTCTGACAAACGGTGATCACATCACCCTGCGTCACAGAAAGTCCCTCCAACGTCCAAACGAGCATGTTTTCGTCCTGCTCCGTCAGCAAAAGTGAAACGGGAATTCCGTTGACACAAACAGAGAGATCGGTAGACAGCTTGGGGATCACGATGCTGTCCACTTCTTCTTTGTTTGCATCAAAGTATGCTTCACAGCCGCCGCACCGATAGTGGTCGATAACGCCGTCCTCGACAAAGGTGGCAGGATAACCGTAGTTGAGATCGCCCAAAACGTGCTCGTGAACAAGCTCGCGCTCCTCGGTATGTGTCGGGTCGTTTGCGCAGACGCGCTGTTCTACGTTTGCATTCTCCGTGGGCTCCCACTCGCCCCATGCATGTCCAATCGCGGGGATCTCCTCGGTGTAGGAATGCGTTTCCATGGTACAGCCCGAGACAATACAGGTGTAAGTGATCACGCCGGGCTCGGTACAGGTCGGCTCGGTCGTCACGACGCCCTCGTCATAAATGCACTCGACACGCCAATCCTCACCGGGACAAGGGAAACACTCGCACGATCTGCGGTGCATATAGTCGTATTGCTGCGTTTCGCTGTTCCAGATGCCGCTCCAGCTCCACTCGCCCCAATCGTGCTCTTCATAAACGGCAACGCCGCCGCAGACTTCGCAATTGACGTAGTGATGAACGCCGTCTTCCGCGTCTCTCCACATGTCGTAGCGGTAGTTGTATTCCTCGCGCGTGTGGTATTCATGAACATTTGCGCCGCAATCCGTGCACGCAACCCAATGCCCAAGCTCGGGGTTGTCGGTGTCGGGGATACGCTCGCTCTCGGAATCAACGTGATGTCCGCCGATATCGTATTCCGTACAGCCGTCCACCGTGCAGTAGCGCACGTGAGTCTCATCGTTTTGCTTGCTCCACGGGCCGTAAATATGCTCGTGCCAGCCCTCGCCCGCGTCCGAGCAGTACAGATAGATCGGGATCTCCGTTCCCACGGTCTCTTCCCAATAGCTGTACGAGGTCATCCAGAAATGCTTTTCGTCACCATTGACCAAAAAACGAAGCGCATGCGCCAGCTCGCCGTCGTTGTTGAGGCTGTAGAACGGCTCGGTATACATCACAACCGCGTCGTCGGGGAAGGTTTCGTCAAAGTACGCATCCCCGAGCGCCTTGACATCGTCGCCGAACAGAACGCCCCACACGCGGCTGTCGCCCTCTTCATAAGGCATCTGATACAAATGGTTGTCTACCATCACCATCGGACGGATCCAGAAATTGGGTACACGGAAAATAAAATCGTTTTCGTAGTCCTTCTTGGTCGCGCCGTCGCCGTAATACTGCTCGTCCAGCTTGTCATCGGGGATGACGCGCTCCATCACAAATTCCAGAGCACCCATGTTCTTGACGATAATTCCGCCCTCCGCGTCGGGTGTGACGGGAATCGCGTCCAGCAAGCTCGAGCCGGGCATGTAGCCGCCTGTGTACTCCATTTCCAATTCAAACAGGTACTGCTCGATCTCCATCTCGTCCAGCACGCCGTCCAGCGTTTCCTCGCTCCAGAAACCGTCCACGCGCATCGCGTCCGCAATGCCGTCGCCGTCCAGATCCTGTTCCAGAACGTCCGAGACGCCGTTTTGATCCTCGTCGATCAAAAGGATATCCCACACGCCGTCCTCGTCGATATCCGAGCCAACGATGTTCAGCGGCTGCTTGAGCACGTAATATTCCAAACCGCCGTTGCCGTCATCGATCTCCGCGACCGCGATAAAGGACGCGCCGGGCTTGATCGCCGTAAACTGATCGTACGATGTAATCCTGGTATATACGGGGATCTCTCTGCCGCAATGGTTGCACGCGGTGTCGCCGTAGATGTGATCCAAGGCAGGCAGAACGGGCTTATGTCCGTACGCATCCGTACAAGCTTTGTCCGCAAAATAACCGCCGCAGTACACGCAGTACCAATATTCCTTGCAGCCCTTGTCCATGCAGGTGGGCGCAACGTACTCGGAATACTCGGGCGCAACGTGGTTGCAGGGCGCGGCGTAAAGATAACCGCCCACGTCAAACATCGGCTCTTCGCCATCTTCCAGAGCGTTAAATTCTTCAGAAAAATTGCGCATCGCAAAGCGGTCGCCTTTCAGCGCCAGCACGCCGTATACGTTGCCGCCGTCGTTGTACCAATCGTAGTACGCCTCATAAAAATATCCGCTTCCGCCGCCCGTGGCGTTCCAGAGCGCGCGGCTGTAGCTGTATGTCTCGTCGCGGTCATAATAATCGAGCGAACCGAACCAGGTACTGCCGTCATCCTCAAACGGGACGCTCAAAGAAAACATGATGCCGCCGTCCAGATACAATGCCTGTCCGCCGTAGGAAGGGAACGGATACGTCTGGTACTGCATCACGCCGACGCCTGCGCTGTCGGGAATATCCGAAAACGTATTGGTTTCTTCGTCCCAATACGCCGTGATATCGACCGCGGGAACAGAGTCGAACGCCTTGTATTCGCCGACCGCACCGGGGTGCGCGGGCGTATAAAACCTGCCGTCAGCACGAATGACGTACAAAAAAGACATGCCGTGCAGATCGTCAAGATACTGCTCGGTAAACAGGCTGTACGTCTTGCCCTCCGCAGTTACGGGAATCGGTATTTCCACACACTCCTCTTCTTCCTCATACGCCAAGCCTGCCGACATCGGAACCATACCGACCAACATGACCACGCTCAGCAGGAATGCCAACAATCTTTTTGTCATCATACGTTTTGCTCCTTTCGGTTTTTTGGATGCAGATTGCTCTCGATGTAAATATTATACCAAATTCTGACTGTTTGTCAACCCAAATTGCATGTATTTACCAAATCCAATCACCAAACATGCGCAAAGTCCCTTCCCCCGTCTTGACAACTTTCCCGTTTTCTGTTACACTACATAAAAATATACACACGAAAGGAAAGCGCACCATGTTTACGATAGATACCGTCAAGGAGTATTACCCCTTTGACATCCCCGCCTATTTTGAGTCTTACACCAAAACGTACGTCCACGACGAAACCAAGCCCCTCGTCTCCGAGGAGGAGATGACCGCCGTGCAGAACGCGGTCGGACTGGACGAATCCTGCTTTGTCTTTTTGCGCGAGCTCAACCAAAAGCTGTTTGCAGACCCCGCACGCAACAGGGCGGCACGCTTTTTGCGCTATGTGCTTTTTGAATCGCGCAAGCCGTGGGAGAACCACATCTACGCGCCCGTCATGTTTGAAGTTCCCGGCTACGAAGCGGGCAGTGTGCACCTGCTCTTTGTCACCGCGGCATTGGGCTACACGCTGACCGTCCGCAAGCCGCCCGCAGACCTCAACGCCGAAAACATCGGCGCGTACCGCGGCTATACCACGGGCTACACCAACGAGCACGGTCACTGGGGCATCGGAGAACTGCACTGGAACCTGCTTTGCGCAGGCGGATGCATGTTCTTGTTCAACACGCTCAAGTTCCAGCCCGCCAACTTCTCGGACGACTATCTGGTGCTCACCAACGGCAAGGAATACCGCACCTTGCTCATCGGCGCGTTCGGCGCAGACAAGGACGGCGCACTGACGGCAGACGAAACGCGCACCGCGTTCCGCACCGCAGAGCTTGCCGAGACCGAAACAGAGTACATCGCACACGAGATTTCCCCGGACGGCGCAGTTTCCGCACATGCGGCAAAATTCGACAAAAATACGTGGAAAGTTGCCCTTTGCTCCAAGGATTTCGTCTTGGGCATCCATATTCCGTCGAAAACGGAGTACACGCCCGAACAGCACCGCGCGTCCATTCTGCAGGCGCTGGAGTTCTACCGCGCGTTCTACCCCGACATGGAGTTTAAGGCGATCACCTGCTGGTCGTGGCTGTATTCCCCGCAGAACAAGCATCTGTTCCCCGGCGACAGCCGCATTCTGGAGATCCAGCGCTGTGTGCACCTCTGCCCGACCACCGCGGTCATGGACGAGAGCCTGATGTTTATCCGCAAGGGCTCTTCCCTGCAACAGCGTATGGCAAGCTTCCGCGCCGCAGGCAACGAGTACCACGCGGGATACATGTATTCGCCGTTGTCCGAAGCGGAAGTGTTCGGCGAATACCGTCACGAACTGTAAAGAAAATAAAAAAACAAAAGGGGATTACACATGAAAAAGATCATATCGATCACACTGATCATCCTGATGCTGATGACCAATCTGTTATGCATCACACCCGTATCGGCAAAAGTGCCCACCGCGGACGATATGGACGGCTACGAAAACGTCTGCCTGACCTACACCTTCCGCTACTCGAGCGGGGACAAGGGCAGACATTACGAAAGCGACTTGCTTCCCTACACGGCTTATCTCGATAAAGACGGCAATGTCAAGGACTTTTTCTTTGAC
>JAFQII010000057.1 GCA_017397605.1 Clostridia bacterium | reverse complement strand
GTCGACGGCAAGCGTTTGCTTGCGGTTGAGTTGATCACGGATGCTTTGCTGATGGCAATGGAAAAATGTGCCAACGAAGATTGCAAAAATCTCAAGTTCCTCAATGCCAACGCAGGCAAGATTCACGAGATTCTTCCGCCGCATTCCGTCAGCCGTCTGTATCTCAATTTCAGCGATCCGTGGCCCAAAAACCGCGATCGTGAAAAACGGCTGACATCCTGCACATTCTTGGAAAAATACAAACAGATCCTGGCACCGGACGCAAGGATCTGCTTTAAGACGGATAACCGTCCGTTGTTTGATTTTTCGCTGCAAACGTTTCCCGCTTCGGGATTTGTGTTGGAAAAAGTCTGTTTTGATGTGCACAACAGCGAGCTGAATGCGGATAATATCGAAACGGAATATGAACGCAAATTCAGTGAAAAGGGTTTTTCGATCAATTACCTTGAAGCATACCTTCCGCGATAAAATCCAGGACGATCTGTTTTTCGTCAAACGGCCGCTTGATGCCGCCGATATCCTCATAGGTCTCGTGACCTTTTCCGATCAAAAGAATGCAATCGCCCTTATCAGCTATGGTGAGGGCTTTTTGTATTGCGGTTTTTCGATCGACGATAATCTCGTACTTACCGCCTGTGGGCTTCATACCAACCAATATATCATCAATGATATCTTCGGTTTTCTCCAAACGAGAGTTATCGGAGGTAATGATCGAAAGATCGGAGTTTTCGCCGATTGCAGCGCCCATGCCGTAGCGGCGAAGCTTGGAACGGTTGCCGCCGCAACCAAACACGGAGATGATGCGGTTGGGGTTGTATTTTTTGATCGTGTCAAACAGACTGCGGCAACTGAATTCCTCGTGCGCCGCATCGATAATCACGGTGTAAGGAACATCGATCGGAACAATCTCCATTCTGCCGCGCACGCGGACGTGTCTGAGTCCGTTGCAAATTGCATCTTTGGAGATGCCTTTGTCGTAAGCGACGGCGATTGCCGCCAAGGCGTTCCATACCGAGAACTGCCCGGGAACACCCAGATCAACATCGATCTCTTTCTCGCGGCAAATTGCACGGAAAGCCGTTTTTAATTGATGATTCTCTGTACCGAATGAAAGCAGAATCCCGCGGAAGGCGGCATCCTCGCAAGAACCAAACAGTGTGATCGGACAGTTTGCATCCGAAACAATCTCTTCAAAATGTGGATCGTCCGCATTGACATAACAGTGATCGCACTGTGCAAACAGCATCTTTTTGCATGCGAGGTATTCTTCAAAATCCTTGTGTTCGTTTTTGCCGATATGGTCGGGGGAAATGTTGGTGAAGATGCCGACATCAAAATGGATGCCGTAGGTTCGGTGCAGTTTAAAGCCTTGTGAAGCCGCCTCAATGATCACGGCCTTACATCCCGCATCTGACATTTTTTTATAAAGCTTTTGCAGCAGATACGACTCCGGTGTTGTGTTGCTTGTTTCCTCAAAAATACCGTTGTAATATACGCCGGTAGAACCCACTACTCCGGTCGGAATGCCCGCATCCTCCAGAATGCTTTTGAGCATAAAGGAAGTGCTCGTTTTGCCCTTGGTACCCGTAATTGCAACTGTAAAAAGTTTTTCGGCGGGATGATCAAAGAGAGAGGCAGAAGCGCTTGCCAGAAATTTGCGCGTGCATTCAGTTAAAATGACCGTGGCATCATCGGGGAGCGCAAGCGGTTTCTGCGCGGCAAATACGCGGACGCCCTTGCCGTATGCTTCTTCGGCATAGCTGTGTCCGTCAAAGGTGAAGCCCTCGATGCAAACAAACAGTGTATCCGGCGACAGCGGTTTGCGGGTATCGTATACGATATCGGAGATCGTTTGCTCCGTGCTTCCCGAAACCGTATATGTAATACCGGTCTTAATTCCTGCCAATAAGTTCTTGAGTGTCATCGTTTGATAGCTCCGTTTCGTTTATAGTGCCCCGAAAAACGATTCGGGTTTTGCTGTAGATTCGGACGGTGTTGTTTGTTTCGCTCCAGTTAACGCGGATGCTTCCACCGCGTTGTACGACGATAGCGTCCCGCTCCGCAATTCCTGCCATAACAGAGGCGACCAATGCGGCCGCGCTGCCTGTTGAACATGAAAGCGTCTCGCCGCATCCGCGCTCCCACGTACGCATCTCAAAATGGCATCGATCTTTGACAGAGCAAAACTCGACATTGGTTCGATCGGCAAATAGCGGATGTTTTTCGAGGAGCGGGCCGAACCGAAAGACAAAGTCGTCGGACAGATCATCTGTAAAAACGACAAGATGCGGGTTGCCGAAAGAAATGCCGCTCAACATGATTTCGTGCTCGCAGATTGTTTCTTTTCTGCCGCAAAACAGAATGTCGGGCGTGCCGATTTCGGCAGAAACCTCTGTAACTTGCGGTCCGTTCCATGTCAGAAAAACATGTTTGATGCCCGCATTGGTTTCTACCCGCAGGCGGTTTTTGCCTACTTTATGATCTAACGCGTACAAAACAGCAGAACTTTGCAGGGCATTGCCGCACATTTCCGCTTCGGTTCCGTCCGGATCAAAAATACGCATTCGAAAATCCGCTGTCGCGCTTGGACACAGCAAGACAATGCCGTCGCCGCCGATTCCGAAATGACGGTCGCTCAAATGAATTGCCGCATTCCGCGGAGAGGGAAGTGTCTGCATATGAAGATCGATATAGATATAATCGTTTCCGTTGGACTGCATCTTTGTAAATAACATCATCTACCTCCAAAATTATAGCATGTTTTGTGTCAATTGCAAGAGAAAAAATATTTTTTTGATAAAAATTTCAAAAAACTATTGTTGTTTTGATAAAAATGTGATAAAATAGCACTATCTACCAGATTGATGAGGAGGGATACTGTGCAAAACGGTTTTTTTGCGATGGCTTTCCGTATGAAGTATATTCATCGCTGGGGGCTGATGTATTCCGTCCATCCCGAAAATCTCTCGACACACTCTCTTGAGGTCGCGGTCTGCGCACATGCTCTTGCTATGATCGGCAATCTTCATTTTGGCAAGGCATATGATGCTGACCGCATTGCTGCAAAAGCGTTGTATCACGATGTGCCGGAGATTTTTACCGGAGATATCCCGACTCCCGTTAAATACTACAGCGAAGAAACGCATGTCTCTTATGCTGCTGTCGAAAGTGCCGCATTGGATAAGCTGTTTACCATGCTTCCCGCAGAGCTTCGTCCTTCGTACGAGAGCTTATTTGAATACAGCGATGACGAAAAGCGCTTGATCAAGGCAGCCGACAAGATCTGCGCTTTGCTCAAATGTCGGGATGAGGCGCATTTCGGCAATCCCGATTTTGCAGAGGCGGAAAAAACACTCCGCGAGAGTATTGCGGAAGCGTCCTGCGAGGAAGCAAACTATTTTCTCGAGACGTTTGGCGAGAGCTTCTCTCAGCCGATCGATACATTGATAAAAAAATAATTTTATACAAGGAGATCTTATTTATGAAAATTGGTCTTATTTCCGATTCTCTCCGCCTTCCGTTTTCCGACAGTATCAGCGCGGCTGCAAAGCTCGGCGTTTCCGGCGTGCAGAAGTATATGACAGGCTATGACTGGGCGGCAGAATTGATGACACCTGACAGAGTTCGTGAGATCCGCGATATTATGGATTCCAACGGTTTGGTATTCTCGGCGATCTGCGGCGACTTTGGCATTGATCTCGACAACGATGATGTCATTGAGCGTTCTATGCGTGTTCTGTATGCCGCAAAGGAGCTCGGATGCAGCATTGTTACCACACATATCGGCCATATCGAGGACGGAGACAGCCCCCGTATGGAAAAACTGCGTGCAAATGCGTATAAGCTTGCAACCTATGCTGATAGCATTCAGTCTAAGTTTGCCTGCGAAACCGGTACCGAAAAAGCAGTTGCAATGAAGAAGTTTCTTGACGATCTCGGTGCAAAAGGTCTTGCAACCAACATGGATCCCGCAAACCTTGTGATGGTTGCACACGATGATCCCGTGCAGGCAGTATATACGCTCCGCGACTATATTGTTCACACCCATGCAAAAGACGGTATCGTGACCGACAAGACGCCGTACGGCTGGCTTGAGGTTCCGCTCGGTACCGGCGGCGTTGATTGGGACCGTTATCTTGCGGCTCTCAACGATATTGGTTACAACGGTTATCTGACGATCGAGCGTGAGGTTGGCGAAAATCCTGCGGCTGATATTGAAATGGCTGTCGGTTTCCTGCGCGAAAAACTTGCAAAGCTTAATATTACGCTCGGTTGATCAATGTTTTTTGCATTAGATAAATTTGTTGATAAAAAAATTAATATATTTTTGGAGGCAAAAATGAAAAAGCTAACAAAGCAGTTCCTCTGTTTGTTTCTCGTGATCGGTATGCTCGTGTGCATGGTCGCTTGCGGTGGAACGGAGGAGACGTCTTCTGAGGCAGAGTCGGTTGGTGATGTATCGGGAACAACCTCCGTTGAACAGAACAGTGAGTATCTTGTCGACGGCGTGTACACACCCAAGCTCGGTGTTCTCGATAAGTACAAGGACATGGAGTTTTCTGTGCTCGTTCCCGGTGAAGGTCAGGGTACCTACCAGTCCGATGACTTTACAACCACTCCCGGCAGCGGCGGCATCGACTACGGCGATGCATATTATGAAGTGGTCGAAGCCCGCAACGACTTGGTTGAGGAAAAGTACGGCGTTACCTTGACGGTATACAAAGAAGACGATTCCCTTTCCAAGGCTCGTGAGGATGCGACCGCAGGTACTTATCTTTATGATGCACTTGTTATGTCCGTTGGATCTATGGCAACGCTTGCGCAGGACGGCCATCTTTGCGAACTGAACTCTCTTGAGAACTTTGATGTGGATGCTCCTTGGTGGGATGCTTCCGCAAACGAAGCTTATTCGATCAACAATAAGCTCTATTTCACCACCGGTGATATTACCATTATGAACAAGGCGAATGTTTGGTCTATTCTGTTTAACAAACAGATGATCACCGATAACAGCCTTGAGAACCCCTACAAGTTGGTTGACGAAGGCAAATGGACCTTTGACAAGATGATTGAGATGGCAAAGCAGGTCAACACCGCTACTTCTGCATCTGACTGGCAGGATCCCACCGTTACTTACGGTATGGTTACCGCATACGGCGATATCTTCCAGTTCTTCGGCGGTTCGGGCTTGACACTTTGTGTCAAAGATACTTCCGACACGCCCGAGTTCGTGTTTGGCAGCGAAGAATCCATCACCATTACCCAGCACGTTCTTGAAGAAATGAACGGCGCGGCTTGGAAGATCTACGCGCAGGATTGCACCGGCGGCACCAATGTATGGACCGACTCTTTCGCATTGTTCAATGACGGCAGAGCGTTGTTCCGTCCTTCGGGCTTTACGGCTGTTACCAAGTGCCGTTTCCAGGCATCCATGGAATTTGGTATCTTGCCTATGCCCAAGATGTCCGATACGCAGGACGGTTACTATACCATCACCAGCGGTTCCTTTGTTGCCGGCATTCTCAAAAACTGCGAAGATCCCGAGTTCTCCGCATATATGCTCGACGCATATGCTGCAGGAGCAAAGCAGCTGATCACTCCCGCGTATATCGATGTCAACCTCAAGTGGAAATCTCTCCGTGACGAAGAGTCTCAGGAGATTCTCGAGTACATTTTTGATCATATCGTATACGACTCCGGTCTGGTTTATAACTTCGGAAATGTTTCCGGTATGTTCCAGACGCTCGCACAAAATGCAACCACCGATGTTGCTTCCAGCCTGGACGGTATCCGTGATCAAATTTTGACGCAGATTGATCAGGTTGTAACCGATTACGAGAGCGACATGTAAATAGCCATTATAAAAGGTCGGCTTTTTGCCGGCCTTTTATATTGCGAGGACATCAAAAAAATAATACTTGATTTTTGAGTCGTTATGCGTTATAATGAGAAAAACAAATCAAAATAGGAGCAAAACGATGAAAAAGTTTTTCAAAAAAACCTCGTGCTTCTGTTTGGCTTTGCTGATGTTGCTCTGTATGGCGGCATGCGGCGAAACAGAACAGACGGAATCCACGGAAAGCTCTCAAGAAACGGAGAGTGCCGTTTCGCAGGACGAGCAGGTAGAGTATTATATCGACGGCGTTTGGACGACAAAGCTCGGCGTTCTTGATCGGTATAAGAACGAAGAGTTTAAGCTTTTGGTTGTGGGCGATGACCATGCGACATATCAGTCCGACGACTTTACGACGACGCCCGGCAGCGGCGGTATCGATTACGGCGAAGCGTTCTATACCCAGGTGCAGGCTCGTAACGACTGGATCGAAGAAAAGTATGCGGTTACCCTCAACGTTTCCAAGGAGGCGGGTATCTACTCTTATATTGATACGGTTCGAGAGGATGCAACTG
>JAFQII010000056.1 GCA_017397605.1 Clostridia bacterium | reverse complement strand
GTTTCAGGATATGGTCAACAGCGGAGCATATCACTACTTTGCCGACACGGTCTTGCCGACGATCGGGATCCGAAAAAGGTTTTTGTTTCCTGCATCCAAGAGACGCCGCAAGCATTTTGAACAGCAAGCCGTCGAGACGGTTGATTTGCTGTTTAATCATCCTTGCGTCTGTTATTATACCATTTTCAACGAGGGCTGGGGGCAATACGATTCCGACCGAATCTATAGAGAACTCAAAAAATATGACCCGACACGAGTCTGGGATTCGACTTCGGGGTGGTTTGCAAAGCAAGAAAGCGATGTTGTCAGTGAGCATGTTTATTTCCGTAAGTTTAAAAGCAACGGCAAACAGACAAAGCCGCTGGTGCTTTCGGAATTTGGCGGTTACTCGTGTAAAATCGAAGGGCACTCGTTTAACCTTGATCAGAATTACGGATACAAAACCTATCACGATACGGATTCGTTTGAAAAAGGGTTGTTGGCTCTTTATCGTAACGAGATCATTCCGGCGATCAAAAATGGTTTGTGTGCAACTGTTTTGACACAGCTTACCGATGTCGAGGATGAGACAAACGGTCTTGTTACGTACGACCGCCGTGTTGTCAAGGTGAGCCAAACGAGTATGCAGGAGCTCGCAGATGAAATCAAACAATCTTTTGAAAAGCAGGTAAAGCTATGACAGAACACAACCGTATCAACTGCATCCGAAAATCGGAAGCCGACTCGCATCTTCGGGTGTATTCCGAGCATGAGCTGTTTGATGAAGGGAGCTGGCTGGCCCGCCCTGTCAAAACCGTAATGGAGCTTTTGCCGTCTTTTGCAGCCTATCCATCCATACGTGTGCTTGATTTGGGATGCGGCGTCGGCCGAAACAGTATTCCGATCGCAAAAGCATTTTCGCATATTCCGTGCATTGTCGATTGTGTTGATATTTTGCCTTACGCAATCGAAAAACTGCGCGCCAATGCAGAAAAACATGGCATTGGTGATGTCATACAAGGCTTTGCTTGTTCGATAGAGGATTTTGTAATCGAGCCCGACACTTATGATCTCGTGATTGCTGTTTCTGCTTTGGAGCATATCTGCTCTTACGATGCTTTTCGGCTCAAATTGCGGGAGCTGCATGCCGGAGTGCGCGTAGGTGGGATCGTTTGTTTGATCATCAGCACCGATATCGCAGAAACCGATTCCGCAACGGGCAACAAGCTTAATCCTATGTTTGAACTGAACTTTACTGCCCAAGAACTTTTGCATCTTCTGAAAACGCAGTTTTTTGACTTCTCGTTTGAAAAGGAAACGGTTGTGCAACAACACTACACGATACCGAGAGAAAACATGCAGGCGGAGCTGACATCACAAGTGTGTACATACGTTATGTATAAGAAAGGAACACACCATGAAACAAGCAATTGAATACTTAAAGACGGTTCACAATATCGAAGCACTGATTGTATACGGCTCCTATGCGGATAATACGTTTAACGAGCACAGCGATTTTGATGCAATTGCTATTTGCTCAAATCCGAAATACAGGCACGACACAACTGTGGTCTGCGGACTTCCTTTGGACGTGTATCTCTATACGCCTGATGAATTGCGCGGCGAAATAGATCCGGAGGAGTTTTTGCAGATTTATAACGGCATCGTGGTGTACGACGTAGACGGAATTGCCGCACATTTGCTCAAAACCGTAAAAGAATATGCTGATTCCATCAAATATACCGATATCGACGAGCTGCGTCAAGGTATGGAATGGTGCGAAAAAATGTATGCACGCGTCAAGGAAGATGATTCGATCGGCTGTTACCGTTGGCATATGCTGTTGATCGAAAGTCTCAAGATTTATTGCGACATTAAGCAAAAGCACTTTTTGGGTCCTAAGTATACACTTCGTTGGATGGAAGAAAATGATCTTGAGAGCTTTTTACTCTATACACATGCAGTAAAGTGGTACGAAATCAAATTGGTACGCAACTGGATCTGGCGCATGCGCACAGTATTTGACCGTGTTGAGAAAGAGCATATGCGCTGGTACGTTGAAAGAAAATAATTGAAATGTGAAATGAAGATAGAACGTCTTATTGGTATTATAACAATTTTACAACAACGAAAACGAGTGACTGCACCGTACCTTGCCGAAAAATTTGAGGTGTCGCGACGTACCATCAACCGTGATATCGAGGATATTTGCAAAGCGGGCATTCCTATCGTGACGACACAAGGCGTCGGTGGCGGCATTTCGATCATGGAAGGCTTTTCGCTTGATACGACTGTGTTCACGGAGCAAGAACTTACTGCGATTTTTACGGGGCTCAAATCGCTTGACAGCGTGTCCAATTCTGCGTCTGCCGAAAAGCTTGCGGGGAAGTTTGGCGGCAGCTCGGCAATCCGCCTTGCGGACAATATGGTGATCGATTTATCTTCGTTTTATAAAGACGACTTTGCATCCAAAATCGACTTGATCAAACAGGCGATGAAAGAGTCCAAGTGCATTTCGTTCCGTTACTGCTATCCAAAAGGCGAGGCAGACAAGCTGATCGAACCGCATCTGATCGTTTTTAAATGGTCTGGCTGGTACGTGTTTGGATTTTGCAGGGAACGTCAGGATTTTCGGATGTACAAGCTCCGCCGACTGTGGAATTTGCAGATCACCGAGGAAGCATATACGGCAAGAGAGATTCCCGAGGAGAAAAAACAGTTTGGCTCACATATGACGGATGACTATATCATTTCCGCCGTGTATGATCCGTCCGTCAAATACCGTTTGGTCGAGGAATACGGACCCGCTTGCTTTACCGTACAAGAAGACGGGAAACTTTACACCGAGTGGGGCTTTACCACTCAAAAAGGCGCTCTGGAATGGTTTTTGCCTTTTGGCGACAAAGTAAAAGTGCTCGGCCCTCCCGAAATGGTCGAGCTGATCAAGTCTACGTTGAAAAACATTAGGGATTTATACGAAACATGACACACTGTTGTCGCGTTTGGAATGGTATAG
>JAFQII010000055.1 GCA_017397605.1 Clostridia bacterium | reverse complement strand
AGAACGCACGACGCATGCGTGGCGGTACGCGGGTACTACGAAACGCAATACGCGCGTTTGCAAAACAACCAAGCGCTCTATCTCGCGCTTTTGCGCTCCTTGGAGTCGACCGTCTCACACCTTTTGGAAACGAACCGTGAGATCTGCGTGACGAGCGTGCAGGCGCGGAATTATTACTTAAATCTTTTAAAGGACTGACAAACAATGGACGAACAGAAACAGCAAGAACTTGCAAAACAGATCGCCGAAACTGCCTTCAAAGCATTGGAAGACAAAAAAGGCATGGATGTCAAACTGCTGTACGTCGGAGAGCAGACCGCGCTTGCGGATTATTTTGTCATCGCAACCGCGACCTCCAACACGCACGTACACGCACTTGCGGACGAGGTGGAGTTCCGCGTCAAGCAGGAGCTATCCATTGACCCCTCCCACATCGAAGGCTACCGCAACAATATCTGGGAGCTGATGGACTACGATTCCGTCGTGGTGCACATCTTCACTTCCGAGGGCAGAGAGTTCTACAAGCTCGAGCGTCTGTGGAACGTATAAATCAACAGAAAGGTAAATCGCCATGAAACACGATTTCAACACCATAGAGTCCAAATGGCAAGCCAAATGGGATGAAGCAAAGCTGTTTGAGGCAAAAGATTTTTCCGACAAACCCAAATATTACACGCTGGTCGAGTTCCCCTACCCGAGCGGACACGGCATGCACGTCGGCCATATCAAGGCGTACTCCGGCTTGGAGGTCGTCTCGCGCAAGCGCCGCATGCAGGGCTACAACGTGCTGTTTCCGATCGGCTTTGACGCGTTTGGCCTGCCGACCGAAAACTCCGCGATCAAATTCGGCGTGCACCCCCGCGTGCTGACCGACGAAAACATCGAAAAATTTACAAGCCAGCTCAAGCGCGTCGGTTTCTCGTTTGACTGGTCCCGCGTGGTGGACACCACCGAAGAGGATTATTACCGCTGGACGCAGTGGATCTTCTGCAAAATGTTTGACGCAGGTCTGGCGTTCCGCGACAAGACCTTGGTCAACTACTGCCCGCACTGCAAGGTCGTACTGTCCAACGAGGACTCCCAGGGCGGCAAATGCGATATCTGCCACAACGACGTCGTACAAAAATCCAAGGACGTCTGGTATCTGCGCATTACGCAGTACGCTGACAAGCTGCTGCAGGGTCTGGACAAGGTCGATTACCTGCCCATGGTCAGACAGCAGCAGGAAAACTGGATCGGCAAATCCACGGGTGCGTTTGTCAACTTTAAGATCAAAGAGGTCGACGAGACCTTGCGCATCTACACCACCCGTCCCGACACGCTCTTTGGCGTAACCTTTATGGTCATTGCGCCCGAGCACCCCTTGCTGGATACTTACGCAGACCGCGTTGCCAACATGGACGCGGTGCTTGCATACCGCAACGAATGTGCCAAAAAGACCGAGTTTGAGCGTACCCAGCTTGTCAAGGACAAGACGGGTCTCAAGATCGAAGGCCTCACTGCGGTCCACCCGATCACAGGCAAAGAGATCCCCGTATTCATCTCCGACTACGTTATGATGGGCTACGGCACGGGCGCGATCATGGCAGTCCCCGCACACGACGGACGCGACTATGATTTTGCCAAGAAATTCGGCATCGACATCATCCCCGTCATCGAAGGCGGCGACATCGAGACCGAAGCCTACACCGGCGACGGCAATATGATCAACTCCGATTTTCTCAACGGACTGACCGACAAAAAGAGCGCGATCGCACGCATGCTGGAAGAACTGGCAAAGCTCGGCGTCGGCGAAGCGGGCGTGCAGTTTAAGATGAAAGACTGGGCGTTCAACCGTCAGCGTTACTGGGGCGAGCCGATTCCGATCGTGCACTGCCCAACCTGCGGTATGGTGCACATTCCGTATGAGGAGCTTCCCCTGCGTCTGCCCAAGGTCGAGAACTTTGAGCCCGGCGAGGGCGGCGAGTCTCCGCTTGCCAAGATCGAGTCGTTTGTCAACTGCAAGTGTCCCAAGTGCGGCGGCGACGCCAAACGCGAGACCGACACCATGCCCCAGTGGGCAGGCTCGTCGTGGTATTTCCTGCGTTACATCGACCCGAACAACACCATGTCGCTCGCAGACGAGGCAAAGCTCAAATACTGGCTGCCTGTTGACTGGTACAACGGCGGTATGGAGCACGTTACACGCCACATGATCTACTCCCGTTTCTGGCACAAGTTCCTGTACGATCTCGGCGTGGTTCCGTGCGATGAGCCTTACGCAAAGCGTACCGCGCAGGGCTTGATTCTGGGTGCAAACGGCGTCAAGATGTCCAAATCCCTGGGCAATGTCGTTGACTCGAACGATGTCGTTGACAGCTACGGCGCAGACGTACTGCGTACGTACGTCCTCTTTATGGGCGACTACGAGCAGGCGGCTCCGTGGTCCGATAGCTCCGTCAAGGGATGCAAGCGCTTTATCGAGCGTTTTGCGGCATTGACCGATATGCTCACCGAGACGGTTTCCCCCGAGCTGGAAGCATCCTTGCACCGCACGATCAAAAAGGTCACCGACGACATCGAATCGATGAAGTTTAACACCGCAATCGCGGCAATGATGGCGCTCATCAACGAAATCTACGCGGCAGGCGGCATCGACAAGGCAAGCCTGATGACGCTCGCAAAGCTTCTCTGCCCCTTTGCGCCCCACATCTGCGAGGAAGTCTGGGCAGAGCTGGGCGGCAACGGCTTCTGCTCCGCGGCAGAGTGGCCCGTCTGCGACGAGTCCAAGACCAAGGTTTCTTCCGTCGAGATCGCCGTACAGATCAGCGGCAAGCTCAAGGGCAAGATCGTCATCCCCGCCGAGGCAACCGAGGACGAGGCGTTTGCAGCCGTCATGGCAGACGAAACGCTGGGCGCATTGCTTGCAAGCAAGCAGATCATCAAAAAGATCTACGTCAAGGGCAGACTGTTTAACGTCGTTGCAAAATAAAAAAATCATGCGAGGGAATCTGCAAACGGTTTCCTCGCAATCTTGTTTTTGATACGCCTGCTGCGAAAGGACCGGTCATACATATGCAAATAGGCGCACAGCTTTATACCGTCAGAGAATATTGCAACACCCTCGAGGGCTTTTCGGACACGCTCAAAAGGATCGCTGACATCGGATACAAAACGGTGCAGATCTCAGGCACCTGCGACTATGAGCCGGAGTGGTTGAGAGACGAACTCAAAAAGAACGGACTCCAATGTGTTTTGACCCACACGTCCGGGCAAAACCTCATAGACAACACCGAGTCCTGGGCAAAAAAGCACGATATTTTTGACTGCGATATGGTGGGGCTCGGACACCATGCTTTTGACGGCGGGAAGGATAGCTTGCAAAACTTCTTTAAGGTCTACACACCGGTTGTGGAAACGGTTTTTCGGTGCGGAAAATATTTTATGTACCACAACCACGCAAGCGAGTTTATCAAGCTGGACGGCAAACCCATTCTTTTGCACATCGCCGAGCATTTTTCTCCGCAAAAAGCAGGCTTTACCTTGGATACCTACTGGGTGCAGGTCAGCGGCGGCGACCCCGCGCAGTGGATCGAAAACCTGAAAGGTCGCGTTCCCGCCATACATCTCAAAGACTGCGCCTTTGACCGCACTATGTCGGTCGTAGGTGAAGGAAACATCAACTTCGACCGTGTGTTTCAAGCCGCAAGCCGGGCAGGAACACGGTATATGCTGGTCGAGCAGGACGACTGCAACGGCGAAAACCCCTTCGACTGCTTAAAACGCAGTTATGACTTTTTAAAATCAAGAGGGCTTGCATAAAAAAGCACGCAATACAAACGGGGGGAGGAGATTCAGGTGGCTGCAATTTTGATTTTTGGCGCAATGATCATTGTTGCTGTTTTCTCTTTGTTGGCTTATATAGTGATCAAAATATGGTTGGCGATCATCAAATCCAACGAAAAAGATCAAAGAAAAACAATTGCCAAAACCAAACAAGAAGGATATAAATTCCTATATCATTTCATCAGCACAGACTATGACGCAGAAAGAATTCACGCCATTACAAGTGTAATCGCTACATTTGCAGTCCTGTGCATTGGTGTATTGTATCTTTGGTTTTCGGTCGGAATATCTTTTTTATAAATCATCCTCTGCGGATGTCAACAAAAATAATCAATATGAGAAAAGCGCAGAATTCTTTCCTGAATTCTGCGTTTTTTGCTTACTCTTCTATTTTCGCTTTTCTGCTCAAAATCGCGCGGATGACACTCGGATCAAATTTTGGCACGCGGTCGTAGGAATACAGACCGTTTTGCTCCTGCTCGATGTCAGTGAGTTGCGTGTAGCAAAAGCCAAACAGCCTTGGGTGATCCAAAAGCACGTCGGCAAGACCCGCAAAACGTGTCAAAAACTCTTCCTCTGTCTTGGGCGCGTTGCCGTAGCTCCAGCCATTCTGCACCGACCAGCCGATTCCGCCGTACTCGCTGACGAACACGGGCTTTCCGTACATAAACGGCTGACGGCTTGCAAAGCGGTCCTCGGGCGCACCGCCTTGTGCAAACGGCTCAAAATGCGCGCGCAGAACGTCGGGGTTCGGCTCGTAATCATGCAGATCAAAGACATCCGTCTCGACATGGTAGTTGCCGCTCGTGTCGATACACGGGCGCGTCGGGTCGATCGCCTTGGTCACGCGGTAAACAAGCGCAAGCAACGGGTCGTGCTGTTTCCTTCCGCCCTGATCCCACGTTTCGTTAAACGGACACCAGCCGATGATCGACGGGTGGTTAAAGTCGCGGTTCACTTCCTCTATCCACTCGGGAAGAATGCCGTACACGATTTCGGGGCGGGAATGATCCAAGCCCCAGTTGGGGAACTCGCCCCAAACGAGATAGCCCTCTCTGTCGCAATGGTACAAAAATCGCTCCTCAAACACCTTTTCGTGCAGTCGTGCACCGTTAAAGCCCATTGCCATCGACAGCAAAATATCGCCGTGCAACGCCTCATCCGTCGGCGCGGTGTAAATCCCGTCGGGATAAAAGCCCTGATCCAGCACAAGCCGCTGGAACACGGATTTGCCGTTGAGCAAAAATCTATCCCCGTCAAACGCGATCGAACGCAGTGCAAAATAGCTCTGCACCTCGTCTTCGCCGTAAGTCAGTTTCAGATCGTACAGCCGACCGTTGCCGACTTCCCAAAGATGCGTTTCCGCCAAATCGACCGCCAGCGTAAACGCGCCGCAGACATTTTGCGCATGCGCATTTCCCACCTCGCGCCCTTCGTAGAAGGCAGTGACATGCAGATCGGCATTGCCGTTTGCCGTTCCCTGCAAGGTCAGCGTGCCCGCATGCGGATCGGGATAAAAACGCACGCCCGACAGATATTCTTTTGGTGTAAACTCCAGCCACACCGTCTGCCAGATGCCCGTTGTGCGCGTGTAATCACACCCGTGGGAATGGTACTCCTCGCTTTGCTTGCCGCGCGGAATCATTCTGTCGCGTTCATCATCCTCGCAATACAGCGTGATGACGTTGGTTCCCCCGTGCAACAGATGCGTGATCTCAAACGAAAACGAGACGTAGCCGCCGCGGTGCGTCCCTGCGGAAACACCGTTTATGAATGCAGTGCAGGCGTAATCCGCCGCACCGATGTGCAAAAAGACTCTGCCGTCGAGCCGCTCCTTTTGTATCTCCACCTCGCGCTTGTACCAGACGCCGTACAAAAAATCCTTGTATCCTACGCCCGACAGCTTACTTTGCGGACAAAACGGAACGGTGATCCCGCCGTTTAGCCGTGTGTCGGCGGACGCAAGTCCGCGCGACAGACCGCTTCTGCCGTTGTCGATCTCAAATTGCCACGTGCCGTTGAGGTTTTGCCACGCGTCACGCTTCCATTGCGGACGCGGATGCTCGGGTCTTGGAATGTTTGTCATCATGTTCACCTTTTTGGAATCAAATAAAACAACGTATCCCATGCGGGTACGTACGGTTTTTTGCGAAAATACAATTCACTGCGGTAGTCCAGCCGCTTGAGCAACAGCGGCAGGTCAAGCAAATCCGATGCGCGGTGGTATGCCGAAACGCAAAGCGCGGGACGGCACGCGGTGATCAGGTTTGCAGCACCCTGCAAAACGGCGGCGTCTTCCCCCTCCGCGTCGATCTTGATGCTCCCGATCTCCATGCCCTGCGAGCCGACAAACGGGTAACCGCAGACGAAGTCCAATGCGCGCACCGCCACGTCGCCCGCTCCGAGCTCCAGATGCGAGCCGCGCCCGCTTCCGCCGTGCGACGCCGTGGTGTCCTTTGCACCGCATGCGGCGCGGTAACACTCCACGCGCAAGGGGTCGGTGTTATTTTTCAGCTTGCGAAAAGTCTGGGCGTT
>JAFQII010000054.1 GCA_017397605.1 Clostridia bacterium | reverse complement strand
GCACTGCCGCTACCGCGTACACGCCTGCCGCATAGCCGATGCCGAGATCGATCACAGCGACCATAATGACCAACGATGCCATCGCCGCGGCGGAAAGATCCAACAGCTCGATCAAGGAGCCTAACAGCAGAATGACGACTGCAAGGGCGGCAAGCACGCCGGATGTGGCGACTGCTTTGCTTTTTTTGTTACGCATGGTACGTCACCGTCAGCAGCGACCGCCGTTGCACAGGCAGTTGAGACACATCATGGTTGAGCAGACGTCGCAGACATCGCACTCGGATCGATACGCGCCGCCGGTGCTGTAGGGGCTTTGCGATGCGCCGCTGTTCATGCGCTGCTGGAACGAACGGTACTCATTGTTGTACGGGTCCATCCGGCAGGCCGTTTCGATCTCGGTGCGCGCATCCTGTACCCATCCGTTGCGGTACAGCACGACGCCCTTGAGGAAATGCCATTCGGGGCCTCTGTCTCCGATGGAAATGCGGTTGAGCAGGATTTCTGCCTCGGAGACGCGGCCTGTGTTGATCAGCTGTCTCACGCGGCCGTATTCCGTGTTGCCCGATGCGCCGCTTTGCGAGTGAGCCGAACCGCCTGAAGAGGAGGAGCCGCCTGCGCGCAATTTTTGGATCTCGGAGTACGCCTCGTTGATCTCTTTCATTTTTTCTGCCGCCAGATCGGCAAGCGGGTTGTCTGCATAGTTGTCGGGGTGGTACTGCTTGACCAAGGCCCGATATGCTTTTTTGATCTCGTCATCCGAGGCGGTTGACGAGACTCCTAATACCTTGTAGGGATCAGACATGTGTTTCCTTTCCTTTCGACGCTTTTTCCTCTACACGTTTGATTGCGGCTCTGGAACCAAGCTCGCAGATGTTAAAGACCGTGCGGTCAAGTCCCGTCAAAACGGGTCCGCACGCGAGTGCGTAAGAGTGTGAAAAAACGTTCATGCTGTCGATCAGGGTCGTGCGGATCTCCTCGGCGTGCGCACGCACACCCTCCGCGTGACCGTATTTTGCCAAAAACGGGTTGTAGTTGCCGCTTTTGGAATCTTTCTCAAAATCATCGTATGCATCGATCAGATAGATAAACCGACCGATGTGATAGCCGCATTGCTCTGCGATCGCTTTTTTGGTACCGTCCAAGCCGTAGGCGGCAATGCCGCGCATAATCCGCCCGAAGCAATCTGCCGCGCGGTCGGGGGAGTCGCAGTTTGCCGTTTCCAGCCCGTGCAGCTCTTCGATCGGACGGCTGATCATTTGCTCCATGCCGGCATATGCCAGCGATTTTTTGCGAATGTGTGCAAACCAAGGCAATGCCAACCGCTTGCAAAACCTTGAAAGGCCTTTTTGATCCCGCAGATCATCCAGCAGCTTGTGATAGGAAAACAGCCCAAATGCGCTTGCTGTGTAGGAATACACCGCATCACAGCAGACAGTTGCTTTCTTTTTGCATTTGTACGGACAGCGCTTTTTTTCGACCGTAACCTGCTCTCCCGTCAGCGAAAGCCGCAGAATGGCAAGAAAGGTGAAATCGTAATTGAGCAAAAAACGGGATGCGTGCGACAAATGTTTGCCGCTGTATCGGCATAGACCGCAGTAAACTGCGTCATAAAAATCCGCTTCTTTGACCAATAAGTCTCCCACAACGGGACGTATGTAGCCGAACACCCGCATTCCTCCTATCTTAATGTGTTATTATACCATAAAAAAAACAAAAACGCAATATATAATAAAGAGATTTTTGTTTTTAGACACGCTTTTTTCATAGAATTTTTTTCAAAAAGTTTTTGCGAAAAAAGAAGTACAATTTGATTTTTTGGCGTATATCTTCCGATAGAACACAAAAAGAGAGGTTCGGGATGAAAGAAGTCACCCTGCGCCGCGAGGAGCAATTCCTCTGCGAGCAAGCATTTTTTACAAAAAATACCGCGGGCAGACTTTCGTATGTAGAGCCGTGCCCCGTGCGGACGGAGTTTCAGCGCGACCGCGACCGCATCACGCATTGCAAGAGCTTTCGCCGTTTGATGCACAAGATGCAGGTGTTTCTCGCCCCGGAGGGAGATCATTACCGCACGCGCCTGACGCATACGCTGGAGGTTACGCAGATCGCGCGAACTTTGGCGCGCGCGCTTTGCCTCAACGAGGACTTGACCGAGGCGGCAGCATTGGGACACGATCTCGGGCATACGCCGTTTGGGCATTCCGGCGAGCGTGCGCTGGACAAGATCTGCGACGGCGGATTCCGCCATTACGAGCAGAGCTTGCGCGTGGTGGACAAGCTCGAAAACGAGGGCGTCGGTCTCAATCTGACGTTTGAGGTCCGCGACGGCATTCTCAATCATTCCGGAGTCAATGCGGCGAGCACCTGTGAGGGACAGCTGATCAAGCTTGCCGACCGCATTGCGTATATCAACCATGATATCGACGATGCTTGCCGTGCGGGCATTTTGACAAACGACGATATCCCGCGCGAGATCAGCGATGTCATCGGCAAAACGCACAGCGACCGTATCACTGCGCTTGTGTCCGCCGTCATCAGCAACGGTGTCGAAAACGGCATCGGCATGACCGAACCGTACGGAACACTGATGCGCGAGCTCCGTGCGTTTATGTTTGAGCGCGTATACTCTCATCCGACCGCAAAAGGGCAGGACGATAAGGTTACGCAGATGATCAACTTTTTGTATGAGTACTTCTGCAAGCACGCCGATAAGATTCCGCAGGAATACCGCAAATATATTGAGACCGACGGTGTCTGCCGCGCAGTTGCGGACTACATAGCCGGCATGACCGACCGCTTTGCGATCGGATGCTTTGCAGACCTGTTTGTTCCAAAAGTATGGAGTTATAAATAATGGCTTTTTCCAAACCTTTTCTCGAAGAAGTCAAAAGAAGAAATAACCTGACCGACCTCATTTCACGTTTTGTCCCGCTCAAGCGTGCGGGCTCAAACATGGTTGGCTGCTGCCCGTTCCACAGCGAAAAAACGCCGTCCTTTACGGTGTTCCCCGCGACGGAGAGTTACTATTGCTTCGGATGCGGCGCAGGCGGCGACGCGATCACGTTTGTGATGCAGTCCGAGGGGCTGGAGTACCGCGAGGCGGTGGAGCAGCTTGCCAAGTTGGCAGGAGTTCCGCTGGAAGAGGAGCAAAACGACAGAGGCAGACCGCTGGCGCCCGCTGTCAAAAAGGACCGTTTGTTTGCGGTCAACAAAGCGGCGGCGCGTTTCTTTTATGCCAAATTGCAATCTCCCGAGGGAGAGTATGCGCGAGCTTATTTGCAAAAAAGACGTTTTTCGGATACGACTGTCAAGCGGTTTGGCATCGGCTATGCACCCGCAGGCTGGGACGGACTGTGCAAGCACCTGCATGCGCAGGGATTTACCGATCTGGAGATCTCGACTGCCTTTTTGGGACGGGCGGGCAAAAACGGATCGATGTTTGATCTGTTCCGCAACCGACTGATGTTCCCGATTTTTGATTTGACGGGCGAGGTTGTCGCGTTCAGCGGCAGGCGCCTCAGCGAAGATGATGAACGAAAATATGTCAACACCTCCGACACGCCCGTGTTCAAAAAGAGCCGCGTGCTGTTCGGACTTAACTTTGCCAAAAACGATGCGCAGGACGGCTTGATTCTTTGCGAGGGCGCGCCCGACTGCATTGCAATGCAGCAAGCGGGCTTTGGCAACGCGATCGCTACACTGGGCACCGCGATCACGGGCGAGCATGCACATGGGCATGATGATCCCTGTCATCATCACCGTCTATTCCGACCGCAGCTTTACCTTTGTTACCAAGACTCCCCCCGCTTCCCTTCTCATCAAGAAGGCCTGCGGTATCGACAGCGGCTCCGGCGTACCCCAGCGCGACAAGGTTGCCACCATCAGCAAGGAAGATCTGCGTAAGATCGCTGAGCAGAAGATGCCCGACCTCAACTGCACCAGCGTTGAGGCTGCCATGAGCATGATCGCCGGCACCTGCCGCAGCATGGGCGTTCTCGTCGGGGAATAAATCCCCAGCGTGGGAGGAAGTAACCTTCCGAAAAACCACATTTTATGGAGGAATGACAAGTGTTCAGAGGTAAGAATTATAAAGAGAGCGCTAAGCT
>JAFQII010000053.1 GCA_017397605.1 Clostridia bacterium | reverse complement strand
GACAACAGGAAAATCGAACGGCCGCTGCTTGTGTTTCAGACGTTTTGCCAAGCGTTGGACAACGAGGGCTGGCAATACCAAAAAGACGAGGAACAACTGCAGATCATAACCGGTGCGGAAACCCGGGGGTTTGAGTTTCCGATTTTGATCAGATGCATTGCCAACAGGCAGATCCTGCTGCTCGCCTCGCGGCTGCCTGTTCCGATAAAAGAGGAACTGCGTTTTGAGGTTGCATATCTGGTCACGATCATCAACAATACGCTTGCGGACGGTTGTTTTGATTTTGATCTCAAAACGGGAAACCTGGTTTTTCGGATCGCCAACAGGTTTCGGCTCAGTGTGATGAGCGAAGCGGTCTGTATCGATTTGCTGTATAAGCTATGCACGGTCTTTGCCTTCACCGGCAAGCAGTTTTTGAGATTGGCAAACGGCGAGATTTCCGGCGAGGAATTTTTGGACGCGCACCGCCAATCGGACGAGGTGACAACACATGACTGACCGCAAAACCAAAGACGCCGCGCAGGTTTATCGAGCGATTTGCTCGGTTTTGGACGAAAAAAAGAGAACATACGAAAAAAACAAAAAAGAACTTTCTGTTTGTTTTCAAAAGAATTGCGATGATATAGAAGCAAGCTTTGAGATGCGTGTCGATACAGAACGGCAGTTGGTCACCCTGACGGCAACGCTTCCGTTTTGTATGAGCGAAGAAAAACGCGCCGAGGGCGTATTGGCAACCTGCAAAGCATCCTGCGGTATGACAATCGGACATTTTAACTACGATGCCACCGACGGTTCTCTTTCGTTTCGCATCGCCGAGTCGTTTGTGGATTGCACGATTGACCAAGGGGTGTATGACGAAATGATTATCTGCGCAAGTGCCATGATCGCAGAGTACGGGAGCAAGTTTCTGGCACTGGACAAGGGAACTGCAGACCTTTCGGTATTTGATGAATCGTAATTGAAACGTTCCCGGCGTATCAAAAGGCGCGGGGACGCACGATCATACTTGAAAATAATTTTGTGATAGATTCAGGAGACTTTTATGAGCGAAGAAATGAAACTGAAACAGGCTCGGCTTGTTTACCGCACATTTTGCAATGCTTTGGACGGCAATGACTGGAAATACCGCGCGGACGACGAAAATCTCAAGATTGAATGCGGCGCGCAGGGCGATGATCTGCCGATGGAGATAGGCATCCATATGGATGTCGAAAGACAGCTTTTGATGATCCTGTCGCATTTGCCGTTTGTGGTCGCAGAGGACAAGCGTATCGAACTTGCGGTCGCAGTCAATGCGGTCAACAACCTCATGGTGGACGGTTGCTTTGATTTTGACATCAATGCGGGGCATATGTTTTTCCGCGTGACCAACAGCTTTTTGGACAGCGTGATGAGCGAGGATGTCTGTCTGGAACTGTTGTATAAGGCGTGCCAAACGATTGATAGATACAACGACCAGTTTCTGATGATCAGCAAAGGAATGCTCTCCATCGAGCAATTCCTGCAGTCGGTCAACAATTAAGGAGGTACGGCAACATGGCAGACGAACTCAAGAAAAAATATGCAGAGCAGGCGTTCTCGACGCTTTGCGCGGCGTTGGACGCAAGACAGTGGAACTACAAGAAAGAGGAAGAAAAACTGTTGGTGCATTTCGGTGTCAACGGCGACGATCTTCCGATGAAATTTATCATCTTTGTGGACGTGGACCGTCAGATGGTTCGCTTGTTGAGCCCGCTTTCGTTTAAGATGAGCGAGGACAAGCGTGTTGAGGGTGCGGTCGCTGTTTGCATGGCAAGCTACGGCATGGCGGACGGAAGCTTTGACTACGATATTTCCGACGGCTCGATCTCGTTCCGTATGACTGAGTCGTTCAGAGGCTGCTCGCTCGGCGAGGACGTGTTCCAGTACTTGATCGCCTGCGCATGCGCGATGGTTGACAAATACAACGACAAATTTTTGGCGCTGTCCAAGGGTCTTGTTGATATCACGGCTTTTGCGAAAGAATAAAAACAAAAAGCACTTGCATGTTTGTGAATAGCAAGTGCTTTTTTACGTTGCGAAAAAATAAAAAATCCCGCTCATGGTGAACGGGATTTTCTGGTGGAGAGTATAGGGCTCGAACCTATGACCCACTGCTTGTAAGGCAGTTGCTCTCCCAGCTGAGCTAACCCTCCGGACGACTTTCAAAGTATAGCACAAAAAAGCGGGTTTGTCAATAGAAAAATCAAAATTTTTTAAAAAGTTTTTTGCGCAAATGTGTAGGCTCTTTTGTTGACTTACCATCGTGTTTATGCTATAATAAATCAACTAACCACCCAAAGAAAGGGAACACTCATGTTAGTCGTATTTTGTATACTGGGCGCGCTGCTGTCGGCATGGCTTTGTGTGCTTTCGGAGCTCGGCGGTGCGGTGCTTGCGCTCGCATTTGTCGGCTTGACGGCCGCGTGTACGGTAGGTTTGTTTTTGCTTTATATCGTCGTGCTGTTTGTCTGCACCTTGTTTGTCGATATGAAAAAGTCGCGCACCGAGGATCACCCGTTTGTCCGCTTTTTGATTGCGGAGACCTTGCGTCTGGTTTGTCAGGTCGGACGGGTAAACATCCGTGTGGAGGGCATGGAGAAAATGCCCGCGGGACGTTTTTTGCTCGTTTCCAACCACTTGTCTAACTTTGACCCGCTGATCAAGCTGGTTGCGTTTCAAAAATACCCCCTCGCGTTTGTGACCAAGCCCGAAAATTTGCGTATTCCGTTGGTCGGCAAGATCATCCGCTACTGCTGTTTTTTGCCGATTGACCGCGAGAACCCGCGCAACGCGATCCGCACGATCGGCGCGGCGGCGGAGCTGATCAAAAATGACACGATCTCCGTCGGCATCTACCCCGAGGGAACGCGCAACAAGGACGAAAAAGAGGTTCTGCTTCCGTTCCACGCAGGCGTGCTGATGATCGCGCAGAAGGCAAACGCGCCGATCGTTGTTGTAACGACCAAGGGAACCAAGGGCATTGGCAAGCGGTTGTTTTTGCACCGCACGGACGTGACGCTCAAGATCTGCGAGGTGATTTCCGCAGAGGAAGTTCTCTCCGTCCGCACGACGGAGCTTTCCGACCGCGTCCGCGAGACTATGACAAAAGAATTGACAAAATAAGGAGATAGATTATGAAAAAACGCATTTTGTATTCCGCATTTCTCTGCCTGCTTGCGCTCTGCATGCTCGTTTCCTGCACGGAAACGCCTGCCGAGACCTCGTCTGAGGCTGCAAGCGAAGCGTCGAGCGAGGCTTCTTCTGCCGCAGAATCCTCTGTCATCGAATCATCCGAAGAATCATCCGAACCGCCCAGGGAGGTCAGCATGTCTTACGAAATTCCCAACAACTACAATGACAAGTATTCCGACACGTTTGGCGTAGAGGATTTTGTTGAAATGGAGATCAAATCCTCCAACAACACCTACGCAATCACCTATTACTATCCCGACGGCGGTTCCTACCGCACGCATCTCGTCAAAAAGAGATGGGGCGTCTGGATGCTGGGTGCGATGGAGCACCGTGACGCCAAGGGCAAGACCGTGCAGATGTCCAGCTCCTCGACCGACTACGAGTGGGTGAGCGCCTGCGGCAAAACGACCAATACGATCACGTTCCGCGGCGGCAACCACGGCGACTACGCGACCTCCGACTGGAACGCGGAAGACAGCTCCAAGTCCAACGACCGCTTGCTGGACATGACCTTCTACGATGCCAAAACGGGCGAGAAGGTCGAGATTGAGGAAGGCGCGACCGTCAAGGTCAACGGCTTGCGTGTGGTCATTCACACCAACATCTACGACGGCGAGTACAACGAGGACAACGTGCTGATCTGCACCGAAAAGCTGTACCTCTTCAACGGCGAGGACGTATTTGTGCAGTCCGAGCTGTTTTTGGCGCAGGACACGTATTTTAAGATCACCTACTCCTGCATGTTCCCCGTTGCCAAGAGCTACGGCAACTATATTCTGTTCCACAACGACGACGGAACGACCACGCTGGTCAAGACGCCGTTGACGGGCAAGAGCAACTACGGCAGCAATTTCAGCAACCACCACAAATCGACCAAGGTCACGCTGTTTGGCGAAAAAGCGCCCGGTCACCGCATGACCGTGCAGATCTACAACCCCGAGGATATGTTCTGCCAGTCTCAGCAGTACACCATGCTGTGGGATATGAACCCCTCGTCCAACAAGCTGTATTTCTCCTCGTTTACCAACAGCAAGGCGACCAAGATTGAAAAAGGCACCGTCTGGACCTATTGCTCGTCGTGGAGCTTCTCTTATGATCCCGACGCAACGCTTCCCGATGACAGCGAAGTCGACGAAATGCTTGGCTTTTGATGCATGAAAACCGATCCCAAGGCATTTCCGCGCCTGCCGCAGGTGCGCACCGCAGAGGGTGACACGACCGAAGGTGCCTTGATTCTGGAAGGCGGCTCATTTCGCGGCGTGTATACTGCGGGCGTGTGCGACGTGCTGATGGAGCACGGCATCCATCTGCAGACGGTCGTCGGCGTTTCGGCAGGAACGCTCAACGGGCTGAACGTGGTTTCGCGCCAAATCGGCAGGTTTGCGCGGATTGCGATTCTGCACCGCGAGGACACCCGCTATACGGGCTGGCGTGCCTTCTTGACCGACCGCGGCGTGATCGGCTTTCGGTTTATTCTGCACACGGCGGAAAAGATCATTCCCTATGACCGCACATTTTTGTTTGACGGCACGCGCCGTTTGGTGACCGTTGCGACGGATATCGAATCGGGCGAGCCCGTTTATGCCGAAAGCGGAACGTGCAGTGACTTTTTTCGCATGGTCAAGGCGTCCGCAAGCCTTGCGTTTGCGTCGCGCATCGTGCGTTTTGAAGGCAAAAAACTGCTGGACGGCGGGTATACCGTCAGCGTTCCGCTGGATTGGGCGGATGCGCACGGCTATCGCAAAAAGGTCGTGATCCTGACGCAAAGCATCGACAGCCGCAAAACGGCGGTCGGTGACAAAAAGAAAAAACTGTTTGCGCGTTTTTACAAGCGTTACCCTGCCTTTTTGAAGGCGGTCGAGAACGTTCCCGAACGGTACAACGAACTGCGCGAGCGCATGCAACACCGGGCTGACGCGGGCGAGATCTTTGTGATCGCACCGCAGACGGAGTTAAACGTCAGCAAGACCGAAAAAGATACCAAAAAGCTCTACGCGCTCTACCTGCAGGGCAGGGAAGACGCCGAGCGGGCAATTCCTGCGCTTACGGAGTATTTGGGGAAACGGCATTCAGGAACTTTTTGAAAAAAGTTCCTTCATAATCCTCAAAAACTTTTCATGCCGAAAACTGTTGTTTTCGGAAAAATCATGTTTGTATTCCGAACACGAAAGTGTCCGGCAATAAGTTTTCTTTGGAGATTCTTAAGAACCTTTCTTTTTTAAAAGAAAGGTTCTTAAGCGTACCCTATGACAGGAGCAACGCATGCAAAAGCTCAACGAGGCAGAGCTCATTCTGCTGGACGGCATTCAAAATCTGATGCAAAACCGCGTGTTTGACGTGCTGATGCCGATCATCACGTTTTTTGGCGACGCGGGTTGGCTCTGGATCGCAATCGGCGTGTTTTTGCTGTGCTTTCGCAAGCACCGCCGCGCGGGACTGACCATGCTGATCGGACTGCTTTGCAGCCTGCTGATCGGCAATCTGTTGCTCAAGCTGACCGTCGCGCGCGAGCGCCCTTGCTGGATCAATGAAGCGGTCACCTTGCTGATCGAAAATCCGCAGGACTACTCGTTTCCGTCGGGGCACACGCTCGCGTCCTTTATCGGCGCGACCGTGCTGGGGCTGTATAACCGACGCTGGGGGTATGTTGCGTTCCCCGTGGCGTCGCTGATCGCGTTCTCCAGACTTTATCTGTACGTACATCATCCCACAGACGTGCTTACGAGCGTGCTTTTGGGCATTGCGATCGGGTACGGGGTGACATATGCAATCAAGAAACTGCTAAAGGAAAAAGACCATGAAACTGATTCTCAACCAAACCTTTGACGAAGAACGCGCCCTCTACGGCGAAAGCGGCATCCGCGTCGAGCATTGCCGTTTTGAAGGCCCCGCGGACGGTGAGTCTGCGCTCAAGGAAAGCAAACATATCGAGGTCGCGCACTGCCACTTTGCACTGCGCTATCCGTTTTGGCATGACACGGATCTGTCTGTGTCCGATTGCACCCTGACCGAAACCTGCCGTGCGGCGTTCTGGTACGACGACGGCGTGACGGTCAAAAACACCACGCTCGGCGGCATCAAGGCGTTCCGCGAGTGCAAAAACGTGTCGATTATTGACAGTGAGGGCGTGTCGGAGGAGTTCGGTTGGAACTGCCGCAATATTTCGTTTGAGCGTTTTACGATGCAGTCGGCGTACTTTTTGTTCGGTGCGTCGGACGTTACCATGAAAGAAAGTACGTTCCGCGGAAAATACTCGTTCCAGTACGTCAAAAACGCTACGATCCGCGACAGCGAGCTGTACACCAAGGACGCGTTCTGGCACAGCGAAAACGTCACGGTTTATGACAGCGTGCTTGCGGGTGAGTACCTCGGCTGGTACTCCAAGAATCTGCGTTTGGTGCGTTGCAAGATTACGGGCACACAGCCGCTTTGTTATTGCGAGAATCTGATTCTGGAGGACTGCACGATGGAGGACTGCGACCTCGCGTTTGAAAACTGCACCGTGCAGGCGGACATCCGCGGCCACATTGTCAGCGTCAAAAATCCCATCCACGGACGCATCACTGCTGATTCGATCGGCGAGATCATCATGGACGCGCACGCCAAGCCCGAGAGCGACTGCGTGGTTGAGGTGAGAGCATGATAGACTTTTCCATCAACGTACATAGCATCAACACCCCCGCAAATGACGGCGTGGTCGTTTTGACCGCCGGGGAAGATGCGCGCGTTTTTTGCGCAAAAGAATACAATCTGATTGACGCAGACATTCTTGCCTTCGGCGCGGACGGACGCTTGCAGGAGGCGGGCGGGCATCTTTATACCAACCCCGACGGCAAGCTGGGCAGTCCGCAGTTGACACTGCGCGTGCCTGCGCATGGGTTTGCCGCCGCGTTTGGCAAGAGTGCAGAAGCTGAACTGAAGGCCACGCACGCGTTTGCGATGGAAGGCGCGATGCTGTACAACGCGACCATGACGGTCGACCGCGAGGTGTACGGCAAATTTGACGGCAAGACGCTTTGCGTTTCTTACGAAGAAAATATCCCCGTCAATCCGATGGCGATCCGATTTTTGTTCTTGGGCAACAGCTGTATTTATTTCAACGGCGTGCCGCTCAAGTTCCGTGCGCTTTGCCGCGCGGCAGGGCTTGCGGTCGACGTGACGTATTGCACCGTCGGCGGCGCGTTTTTGCGCCAGTACCTTGATCCCGAGCACAAGTGCCACCAAAAGATGCTGGACGTGTTAAAGGCAAAAAAATACGATTTTGCCATTTTGCAGGATGCCAACGCCGCCACAGCGGAAGAAACCGAAAATTCCGTCCGCGGACTTTTGCCTTATATCCAAGAAAACGGTGCGAGACTGTTTTTGTATGCGCGCAGTGCGGCGACTGCAGAGCCGATGCGCAACCGCGAGGAGACGGCACGTCTTTGGGACTCGTACTACCGCGCGGGCAAGGCGTTTGACGCGCCTGTTGCGCCTGCCGTTCTGGCGTTTGCACGTTGCATGGAACGCTATCCCGAGCTGGAACTGTATGCGGACGACCGTTCGCACCACTCGGCTTACGGCAGTTACCTCGTCGCTTGCTGTATGGTCGAGACGTACCTGCGCATCGACGTGCGCGGGCTTGCGTACGATGCGTATTTCGGCGCCGACGTCGCGTCCAAGTTGCAGGAAATCGCGCACGAGGTTTGTAATTAAGGAGGGGACGCTTAAGAACCTTTTTTGAAAAAAAGGTTCTTAAGAATCTCCAAAAAACTGAATGCCCGATACTGGCGTATCGGGAAGACAAAAAACCGAAAACGACAGTTTTCGGCATTATGTTTTGAGGGGATTTTTAAGGGGGACTTTTTCAAAAGTCCCCCTTAAACGTTCTTATAAAACTGCATTCAACCGCTCCATGCACTCCTTGCTCGGCTCGGGAATGTCCGCAAACGGAAACGGGATGCCCATGCTTTGGTACTTGACATCGCAGATCTTGCGGAACGGCAGAAGCTCGATCTTGTCCACACACGGGTGCGCGTCAGCGACCGCCTTCAGCGCAAGGACGTTTTCTGCCGTGTCGTTGAGCGTCGGAATGATCACTTGCCGCAGCGTGACGGGGATCTTTTGCTCATTCAGATACGCCAAAAACGCAAGCGGCTTTTCGAGCGGACAGCCGACGTGCTGTCTGTACAGCCCGTCCGACGTGTATTTGATGTCCAACAGCACGCGGTCGGTGAGCGCAAGCAAGGCTTTGACATCGTCGTTCAGGATACTGCCCGAGGTGTCCAGGCAGGTGTGGATGCCTTCCTTCTGGCACAGGGCAAACAGCTCGCGCACGAAGGACGCCTGCAACAACGGCTCTCCGCCCGAAACGGTGATGCCGCCGTCTTTTCCGAAATAGCCGCGGCAGCGCAGGACCTTTTGCAGTACTTCTTCGGCGGAAAACAGCTTGCCCGCGCCGATTTCCCACGTGTCGGGGTTGTGACAGCAGCCGCAACGCAGGTTGCACCCCTGCAAAAAGACGACAAAGCGCACGCCCGGTCCGTCAACTGTGCCGAGGCTTTGAAACGAATGGATTTGTCCGAGAATTTGGTTCATAGATGTGAAATAGGTACGCCCCCAAAAGAGTGCTTTCGGGGGCGATTGTTTTTTACATTGCTTCGTGGAAGGTACGGCTGATAACCTCGCGCTGCTGCTCGCGCGACAGCTTGTTGAAGTTGACCGCATATCCCGAGACGCGGATGGTCAGGTTGGGGTATGCTTCGGGGTCTTCGTACGCCTTCATCAGTGTCTCGCGGTTGAGCACGTTGACGTTGATGTGGTGCGCGTGCTTGGCAAAATAGCCGTCCAGGATGGACACAAGGTTGGTGATGCGCTCGTCTTCCGTTCTGCCCAATGCCTCGGGCGTGATGGAGAACGTGTTGGAAATGCCGTCGCGGCAGTAGTCGTAGCTGAGCTTGGCGACCGAGTTGAGGGACGCCAGCGCGCCGTTTTCCTCGCGGTTGTGCATCGGGTTGGCGCCGGGGGCAAACGGCTCGCACGCTTTTCTGCCGTCGGGCGTTGCGCCCGTGTGCTTGCCGTACATGACGTTGGACGTAATGGTCAGCACCGACAAGGTGTGCACTGCGTTGCGGTATGCGGGCGTCTTGCGGAGCTCGGTGATGACACGGTGCGTCAGATCGCGCGCGATCAAGTCCACGCGGTCGTCGTCGTTGCCGAATTTGGGGAACTCGCCTGTCGTGTCAAAGGAGACGATCCAACCGTTGTCGTCACGGATCGGGCGGACGTTTGCATATTTAATCGCGCTCAGGGAGTCTGCCACCACGGACAGACCCGCGACGCCAAATGCCATCAGACGCTCAACCTTGGTGTCGTGCAGAGCCATCTGGATTTTTTCGTAGGCGTATTTGTCGTGCATGTAGTGGATGATGTTCATCGTGTTGACGTACAAATGGGAGAGCCACTCGTTGTAGATGTCAAAACGCTCCATCACCGCGTCAAAGTTCAGTTTATCGCCTTCCAGAACGGGCATCTGCGGACCGATGTGCATGCCGCTGGTG
>JAFQII010000052.1 GCA_017397605.1 Clostridia bacterium | reverse complement strand
TTCAGGCAGAAAACGGCTCGATGTACAACACGCCGCCCTGCTACGCGATCTACATCGCAGGTCTGGTTTACCAATGGTTGCTTTCCATCGGCGGTCTCTCCGAAATGCAGAAGATCAACGAGAAGAAAGCGGGCATGCTGTACGACTATCTCGATAACAGCAAGCTGTTTACCGCCACCGCAGACAAGGAGTGCCGTTCGCTGATGAACGTCTGCTTTGTCACGGGAGATGCGGACTTGGACAAAAAGTTCTGTGCGGAAGCGACCGCGGCAGGACTCTCCAACCTCAAGGGCCACCGTTCCGTCGGCGGTATGCGCGCGTCGATCTACAACGCGATGCCGATCGAAGGCGTGGAGAAGCTGATCTCCTTTATGGAGCAGTTTGAGAAGAACAACTGAGGGCCTAAGAGGCTCTGCCTCTTAGGAATCTCCGCCAAAGGGGATGATCCCCTTTGGAATCCTGCATGTAAAAAACTCATTTGCCGTTTCATTATACAACACAGAAAGGACCGCCGCCATGCGTGGGGCGGAAATGCAAGAAACGATTATGAAAAACATCAAATTACTCAACTCGATCAGCGAGATCGGACTCGACATTTTTGACAAAGAACAATACCAAATCGGTACGGATATCGAAAACCCCGACGGCATCATGGTACGCTCTGCGGTTTTGCACGACATGGAATTCCCCGCGTCGCTGACCGCGATCGCGCGCGCCGGCGCAGGCGTCAACAACATCCCGTTGGAGCGCTGTGCGGAAGAAGGCATCGTGGTCTTTAACACCCCCGGTGCAAACGCAAACGGCGTCAAGGAGCTGGCGATTTTGTCGCTGTTGCTCGCATCCCGCCGCGTGATCCCCGGTATCGAATGGGCAAAAACACTTGCGGGTGACCCCGACATGTCCAAAAAGGTCGAAAAAGGCAAATCCCAGTTTGTCGGTCCGGAGCTCAAGGGCAAAACATTGGGCGTCATCGGTCTGGGCGCGATCGGCGGCATGGTCGCCAACGCGGCTGTCAGCTTGGGTATGAACGTCATCGGCTGTGACCCGTTTTTGTCGGTCAAGGCGGCTTGGTCTCTCAAGAACGCCGTGCATTCCGCGGCGGACTACGACGAGATCTACACCAAGTCCGACTACATCACCTATCACATTCCCGCCCTGCCCACCACCAAGGGCATCATCAACGCGGAGAACATCGCCAAGATGAAAGACGGCGTCCGCATCATCAACCTGTCGCGCGGCGACCTTGCAAACGTCGCTGACATCGCCGACGCGCTAACAAGCGGCAAGATCGCGTCCTACGTGACCGACTTCCCTGCCGATCAGCTCATCGGTCTGGACGGTGCGGTGTGCATTCCCCACCTCGGCGCGTCCACGCCCGAGTCGGAGGACAACTGCGCGGTCATGGCGGCAGAACAGCTCGTTGATTTTATCGAAAACGGCAACATCAAAAACAGCGTCAATTTCCCCGAGATTCACATGCCTACCCTGCACAAGCACCGCCTTGTGGTCTTGCACCGCAACGTCCCCGGCGTGGTCAACGCGGCTTCGGGCGCGATTGCGGAAGCGGGCATCAACATCGAGGCGATGGCAAACCAGTCCAAAGGCAATTACGCCGTGACCTTGCTGGATTCCGACAGCGAGATCACCGCAGAGACCGTCGAAAAGGTCTCCGCAATGGACAACATCCTGCGCGTTCTGTTGAAATAACCCAAAAACTTCATTTTACCCGACACTCCCCGTGTCGGGTATTTTTTTGCAAAAGATAACCGCGACGCATGCGCATCGCGGTTGGCAATTCAATTCATATAGTCAACATCTTCGGGAAGTTTGGGAGACGTGGTGTTGTTCTTGCCGTTTAAGTCCTCGCAGAAACAAAGATCAAAGAAGTCGTGCCGTTCTTCACATAATCCCGCTTTGTGCATCAGTTCGATCAGTTTGACCGCATCCGTATAAGACAGATCGAGATGCACACAATCGGCATCGCTTGCAACCGTCTCGTACGGAATGCCCAAATACTGTATAAACGCCTTCTGTTTTTCGTCAGCAAAAAGCTTTGCGTGGATCAGTATTTCTTCTCCGCCAAATGCCTTTGCAACATAATTCCACTCGGCAGACCCGTACGGAAACTCCACAGCAGGCCAAGTCCGCAGTCGGAAGTGTTCCAGATCATCCTCACGGAACACGAACACGGGCCACCCCTTTTGAAAATCCCAGTCGTGTTCAGTATTCATACGGCTCCAATAATCCTCGCTTTGTTGAAACAATTCCCATGCGAGATCTGCCCAGTTCTCGGGTATTTCGGGCGACACGGTATGCTCCGCACCCAAATGATCGCCGCAGAAACAGACATGAATCACCTGCTCCTGATACTTGCCGTTGATCGCCTCAAAGCCCGCTTCCGTCATATACTCCGTAAGCCTGATCGCATCGTCACGAGACAGATTGAAGTGGATATCCTCTGTACCCCTATCGTTTGCAACCGTCTCAAACGGAATGTCCAGCGACTGTACCAACTCGGTCATTTTATCGAAATCGCCCTCATTGGTATCAAGAAGATATGCGGGTATTCTGACATGATACAGCAATTCCTCTCCGATTGCCGCAAACGCGCCTGTCGTGTTAAACCAGTATCCGTCGCCGTACGGCCAAAGCCATTCTTCACCTGTATCGACATATTCCCCGACATACAAGGGCCACCCCTTTTGAAAATCCCAGTCGTGCGCGGTGTTTTCCATCGGCTCGTCCTTGGACGGCTCATCTTCGATCGGTTCGTCGCTCGGTTCATCCTCGGACGGTTTGTTTGTAACGGCAAACTCCCACGAGTTGACTTGCGGAACAAAATACTCGTTGACCATAAACAGCGCAATCATATAGCCCGATTCACTTTCGGTCTTCGGCTCGTCCCAATCGGCATAGCGGACTTCCAGCAAAGCCGTTCCGTCCTTCAGTACAGCCGTTTGAGCATCCAATGCGGTCGCGTCCTCTGCGCGGAACAAAACCGCCGCAATATCGTACCATTTAAAGAAGTCAGGCTCGTATTTGATGCGGTCGAAGAAGAAATAGCGATGCGATTCGGGCACGTCGGCAGGAATGCACCGCGTCAAAAACGCCTGCCAGTCCTCATCCGTTTTTAACATCGCAAGCTCGCCGTCCGCAAAGAACACATCCCCCGTCAGATCGTCGCACCCAAACACCGTGCTCAGCCAGCCAAATGACCAATACTGCATGCTGAGATACCGCTCGGCGTCATTGATCAACTTGATCTGTTCCTGCGTCAGATACGCCTGTCCTTGTTCACAGCGGACAATGCCCTCTGCCATAAAAATCATGTAGGTATCATCCACAACAATAGGTTTGTCCCACAGTTCATTAATCTTGCAGGCGCAAACGTTTTCCTGCGTGTAGATCAGCGTCTCCAAAAGTCCCAAAAGCTGTTTGGCATAACTGCCCGTCAGGCTTGCGGTTTCGTACAGCGCTCCGTCTTTTGAAACAGTTACGGAAAGGTCATCAGGATAGCTCGGTGTTTCTCCCGAAACAGTCGGATCGATGGGTTCTTCGTGGTCGTGTCCCTCTCGGATGTGCCCGTACAAATATCTCGACGACAAAACGTCGCATGCGTCCGACGCCGCTTTATTCAGCGGCAGCAGCTTGAGCCAGCATACGTAGTTATCGTTGACCCAGTACGGCTGATAGCAACGGATCTGAATCGTCGCGATAGACTGCCCGCCGTCGTTTGTCCAACGCTCACCCTCCACGACGTAACGAGGTGTTCCGCTGTCACCGATATACAGCACTGCAAGGTCATAGCTCGCAAAAAACGTCTCGTCAAAGGATGCAAAGCGCTCGCTTGCTTCTTCGCTGTCCGCGATCAATGCCGCCGTTTCGGGGCAGGCGTCCAAAAATGCCTGCACGTCCTCTGCACTGCGCATGCGCGCCATGGCAAAGCCGGTCTCGCTCTCGCGGTTGGACGCAAGATAATCATGCGCGTCATATTCCGTAGGTGCACGCCAGACCTCACCCGTCAACAACGGCGGCAACGGTTCGGGTTCGGGCTCGCTTTCCTCGGCGATATCAGAAGTTTCCGGCTCGGAAGGCACATCGGAGCTTTCCTCACGTCCGATCTGCATGATTGGCGCGGACGACTCGTCCTTGGAAGCCAAAGCCGATTCATTTGCTGTCTCGGCACATCCCGCAAGAAGCGCGATGCAAAGAAGCATTGACAGCAGGATGTATAATTTTTTCATGTTTATTCTCCTTTCGTCAGTCTGTCGTTTCGTCTGTGGGAAGTACGCCGATCAAATGGTCACCGTACAGCTCCACGCGGTTTTCCAGTTTTTGCAGTTTTTTGTCGGTCTGCGACGACTCTCTCTTACCCGAACCAACGTAAAGACAGGTGATGCCGCAGGAATCCAGTGCATACAGCTCGTCTGCAGTCAGCTTGCAATAATAAGCGTCTCCGTGTTCCATCCACTCGACACGCATCCAGTTTTCGGTGGAGAATTGCAAAAGAGCCGCTTGCTCCTTGGCAGACAGTACGCCCTCCTCTACCATCTCATTCGTATACAAGCCCGTGTTGTACACGACCACGTTGTAACGGTATGCCGCATCGTCGGCATAAAGCTGCATTTTTGCCTGCAAGGCAATGCCGAGGTTGGATGCGACAGTAGCAATGTTGTCCAGTTCCACGCTTTCTTCTTCCATCGGCACATCGCTCGGAATAATCTCGCAGTACCAAAGTGCGTCATCGGGCTCGTTTTCGCTGATTTCCGCCGAAACATCACTCTCTTCCCTGCGGCTCTGCTCCGTGTCATGGCTTTCCGTCTCGATTGAATCCCCCTCGGAGACGGAATGTTCGATCACAGAGGACTCTGCGGGCAGTTGGCTCGGCAGATCCGGTTGATGATGCAATCCAAACCCGACCGTCAGGCATACAATCAAGCACGCGGCAACGCCCGACAGACGCAAGACTGTTTTTTTTTGCTTTTGTTTTTGCAATTCATACGCGTCTCTGCGTGCGTAGAGGTCGCGTATCATTTCGTCATGTGTTTTCATAAACAAATCCCTCTTTTTGCAGTTGTTCTTTGAGTGCGTTTTTGGCACGCCAAAGCAAGGTCTCGGTCTGGTGCTTGGTTTTGCCCAGGCACTTTGCGGTCTGCGCGGTGTCAAATCCCTCAAAATACACGAGGTACAGTGCGCATCGGTACTCGGTTTTGAGTTTTTGCATCGCGCGGTAAAGCTGTGTGCGCTGTTCTTCCTTGAGATAGGTTCGCTCGGGCGTTTCCGTGTCGGCGTGTTCCCCTTCGT
>JAFQII010000051.1 GCA_017397605.1 Clostridia bacterium | reverse complement strand
TCTTCTCGAAAAAGTGACCTTTCACCTTTCTCGAAAAACCCGTCACCCTCGTCAAGCCTTAGCGCCGTTTACTGCAAGGTAATTCTTGATGCGGTCAACGTTTTCCTTATTTGCAGGATCCTCTTCAAGATACTCGATGATGTCGTACACGTCAACGACGGAGTATACGGGGAATCCGTATTCGTTTTCAAGCTCTTTCATGGCAGACAGCTCGGTCTTGCCTTTTTCTTTTCTGTCGACCATGACAAAGACAGCGGCGATCTTGGTGCCCGTCAGAGGTGCAAGGTTTGCCATGCTCTCGCGGATTGCGGTGCCTGCGGTGATGACGTCCTCGACGATGACGATCTCCTCGCCTTCCTTGGGAACGTAGCCGACAAACATGCCGCCCTCGCCGTGGTCCTTGACTTCTTTTCTGTTAAAGAAGAAGGGTACGTCCAGTCCGTTCTTTGCCAAAGCAACTGCCGCGGAAACGGCAATCGAAATGCCCTTGTATGCGGGACCGTACAGCACGGTTCTCTTGTTGCCTACTTTTTCAAAGTATGCCTTTGCGTAGAACTCGCCGAGCTTGGAAATCTGCTCGCCCGTTTTGATCTCGCCCGCGTTGATAAAATACGGGATCTTTCTGCCGCTCTTTGCGGTGAAGTCGCCGAATTTGAGCACGCCTGCGCCCTGCAAAAACTGTATAAACTCTCTCTTGTAGGTTTCCATGATTGTGTATGTCCTTTCTATTGAGGCTCTGCCTCAAACTCCGTTTAAGAACCTTTCTTTAAAAAGAAAAGTTCTTAAAAATCTCCAAAGAAATTTTTTATGCCGAAAACTGTCGTTTTCGGGAAACACCCAAACTATTTTTTCCCGACACGACAGTGTCGGGCGTGAAAAGTTTTTGGGGATTCCAAAGTACCTTTTTTCAAAAAGGTACTTTGGCAAGGGTTTCAGGGGACGGCGTCCCCTGACTATCTTCTCATCCGACAAACTCAGCCACGCAGCGCTCATAAGCGGCTACGGGGTCGGGTGCGGCAGTGATCGGTCTGCCGACAACGATGTAGTCGGAGCCGATTTCTTTTGCCTGCGCAGGAGTCATCACGCGCTTCTGGTCGCCGATCTCGCCGTCTGCAAAGCGGACACCGGGAGTCACGGTGATAAAGTCGTCACCGCAAGCGGAATGCACCGCGCCTGCTTCCAGAGGAGAACAAACGACACCGTCAAGTCCTGCCTTTTTGGCATTGCGTGCGTAGTGCATCACAACCTGATCGATCGGCTCATGGATGAGCAGATCGTTCTCGAGGCTTTCCTGATCGGTAGAAGTGAGCTGTGTCACCGCGATCAAAAGCGGACGCGTGCCGTCGGGACGGGTCAAGCCCTCGATTGCCGCTTCCATCATGCGTACCGTGCCTGCGGCGTGAAGGTTGCAGAGGTCCACGTCAAGGTTGGACAGGACGCGCATAGACTTTTTGACCGTGTTGGGAATATCGTGGAGCTTGAGATCCAAACAGATCTTGTGTCCTCTGCGTTTGATCTCGCGGACGATATCCGGACCTTCCGCATAGAACAGCTCCATGCCGATCTTGACGAACGGCTTTTTGCCCTCAAAACGATCCAAAAACGTTTCGACTTCTTGTCTGCTCGCAAAGTCGCAAGCAATGATGACATCCTTACCCATGATGTGCTCCTCCTATGATATCTGTCAAATTTACGATGTGATATTTTTCCATGACGCGCGGCAGGTCTGCGACGATGTCGCGGCAGACATAAGGATCAATCAGGTTTGCCGCGCCGACCTGAACAGCAGATGCTCCTGCCAGCATCAGCTCGATAACGTCTTCTGCATTGCAGACACCGCCCATACCGATGATCGGGATGTTGACCGCCTCATAAACCTGATAGACCATGCGGACCGCTACGGGGAAAATACCTTTGCCCGAGTAACCGCCCATTTTGTTGGCTATGACGGGCTTTTTGGTCTTCAGATCAATGCGCATGCCCATCATCGTGTTGATCAGACTGATGCCGTCCGCGCCTGCGTCTTCGCAAGCCTTGGCGATCGAAACGATGTCGGTCACGTTGGGGCTCAATTTGATATAAACGGGCTTGGTCGTGACAGCTTTGACTGCACGCGTGACTTCTGCGGCAGAGGCAGGTGACGTACCAAAGCTCATACCGCCGTGGTGCACGTTGGGACAGCTGACATTGACCTCGAGAATACCGACTTGTTCCTCTTTGTCAAGCTTTTCGCAGGTGTAGGCGTAGTCTTCGATCGAAAAGCCGCTGACGTTGGCGATTACCTTTTTGTGGAAGTATTCCTTCATTTCGGGCAGTTCATGCGCGATGACATGGTCGACGCCCGGATTTTGCAAGCCGACCGAGTTGATCATGCCAGCAGGACACTCGGCGATACGCGGCGTAGGGTTGCCGAAACGCTCGTCGCGCGTTGTTCCTTTGAACGAGAACGTGCCCAAGCAATTGATGTCGTACAGCTCGGCAAACTCCTTGCCGAAGCCAAACGTACCGCTGGCGGGAATGATCGGGTTATTCAGCTCCCAACCCGAAAGGGTTACGCGTGTGCTTCCCATATGATCTCCTCCCTCTCCAGCACGGGTCCGTCCTTGCAGATCCGCTTGTTGCCGTAATACGTTTTGCAGCTGCAACCCATGCATGCGCCGAAGCCGCATCCCATGCGTTCCTCAAAGCTGTACTGTCCGCTTGTTTTTGCCGTTTTTTCGATCGCGCGGAACATCGGCATCGGGCCGCAGGTATAGAAATACGTGTAGTCCAAATCTTTCATCACATCGGTGACAAAGCCTTTGGTGCCTTCGCTTCCGTCTGCGGTCGCAATATACGTCGGAACGCCGAGCGCTCTGAATTCATCTGCGTAGAAGATCTCGCTTTTTTTGTTAAAGCCCAAAATGACGGACGGACGCTTGCCCTCGGCAAGCAGTTTTTTGCAAAGGTTATACAGAGGCGGAACGCCGACACCGCCGCCGATCAGCAGAGGTGCGTCACCGCTTTTGGCTGTGTCATAGCCATTGCCCAAACCGATCAGCGTGTCGATTTCTGTGCCGATGACCAACGTCTCCATTGCTTCCGTTCCGTGACCGACGATCTTGTACAAAATCGTGACACTCTTGTCGTCATAGTCGCACACGGAGATCGGACGGCGCAAGGTAAAGCCGTCTATTTTGAGGTTGATAAACTGCCCCGGCGCGGTGATCGCGCTCACGTCGCCTGCAAGCGTCATGCGGCAGACGTCGGGCGTGAGATGTTTGTTTTCGGTGACGGTGAGTATGGTTTGTTTCAACGTCGCACCTCCGAGTTTTTGTTGTAGTTTTTGCTTAAGAACCTTTCTTTGAAAAGAAAGGTTCTTAAGAATCTCCAAAGAAACTTTATTGCCGAAAGCTATCGCTTTCGGGGGGGATAAACAGACTTTTACAAACGAGACGGAAGTCTCGTGCAATAAAAGTTTTTGGGGATCCAAGCCCTTTTTTCAAAAAGGGCTTGGCAGGAATTCTTAAGGGGCGGAGCCCCTTAAGCCCCGCGGGAGCGCGCCCCTTAAACCACTCACGAATCGATCGTGGAAATCTCCATGGTGATGTCTTCCAAAACGTCCAGCAAGATGCGGACGGTGTCGAGCGCGGTGAAGATGGTCACGCCGTTTTCGACCGCGCAGCGGCGGATCTCCGCGCCGTCGGACGCAGATCCTGCGGAATTGTAGTCGCGCGTGTTGATGACGTAATTGACGTAGCCGCCGCGGATCGACTCAAAGATCTCTTCACTGCCCTCGTTGAGTTTTTTCTTGACGCGGGTACGAATACCGTGTTCGATCAGATATTTTGCGGTACCGCCCGTTGCTTCGATATTAAAGCCCATGTTATAGAAACGGCGGATGAGGGGCAACGCTTCTTCCTTGTCTTTGTCTGCGATTGTTGCAAGGAGAGTACCGTAGTTGACGACCTGCATGCCCGATGCCTGCAATGCCTTGTAGAGTGCACGGTTGCGCTTTTTGTCGTAGCCGATCGCCTCGCCCGTGGATTTCATCTCGGGAGAGAGGTATGCGTCCATGCCGCGCAGCTTGGAGAAGGAGAACGCGGGAACCTTAACGTACCACTTGTCCTTGTCACCGGGATAAATATCGGTGATGCCCTGCTCCTTGAGCGACTTGCCGAGGATGACCAGCGTGCCGATGTCCGCAAGGCTGTAGCCAGTCGATTTGGACAGGAACGGTACCGTACGGGACGAACGCGGGTTGACCTCAATGAT
>JAFQII010000050.1 GCA_017397605.1 Clostridia bacterium | reverse complement strand
TTATTTGCACGCCCACGCGCGTGACCACATGCAGTTTTATCTCGACACGGTGACCAAGCATACGCATTTTTTGCCCCCCGACAACATTCAGCTTTCCCCCACGCCCGCAACCGCCATGCGCACGTCTCCGACCAATATCGGAATGTATCTGCTGTCCGTCCTTGCCGCGCGCGATCTCGGCATCTTGGACAGCAAGGAGACCGCCGATTGTCTGGAACGTACCCTCGCAACCGTTGAGGGCTTGCCCAAATTCCACGGCAATCTGTACAACTGGTACGATCTGGACAACCTCTCGGTCATCGGCGACGGCTTTGTCTCGTTTGTCGACAGCGGAAATTTTACCGTCTCGCTGGTTGCGCTCGCAAACGGACTGGACGCTTACGGCGATGCGGACGCACGTTTCCCCGCGCTCGCCGCGCAATGCCGCCGTATCGAAAGGGAAACGGACCTCTCCGTTTTTTACAATGCCAAAAAGCGCCTCTTTTCGCTCGGATGGGACAGCAAGCAAAACAAATGCGAAAACGGGTGCTACGACCTTTTGATGAGTGAATCCCGCACCGCGAGCTATTACGCCGCCGCGTCGGGCATCGTCCCCAAAAAGCATTGGTACGCTCTGGGACGCACCGTCACGTCGGAACGCGGTTATATCGGCATGGTGAGCTGGTCGGGTACGATGTTTGAGTACCTCATGCCCCAGCTGCTGCTCCCGCTCTACCGAGACTCGTTTCTCGAAGAAAGCCTGGTGTTTGCCACGCGCAGAAGCCGTCAAGCCGCCGTCGGCAAGCTGTGGGGCGTATCGGAATCGGGGTATTTTGCGTTTGACGGCGACCTGCATTACCGTTACCACGCACACGGCATCCGCGCACTGGCACTCCGACGCGACGTCAAGGGAGAGCGCGTCATCGCGCCGTATGCGTCTTACCTTTCGCTCGCGGTTTGCCCGCACGCGGCGATCCGCAACCTCAAGCAATTGGAAACGCACGGCATGTACGGCAAGTACGGCATGTACGAGGCGTTTGACCGCACCGAGGGAAGAAGCAAAAACGGCGTCGCGGTGCGGAGCTATATGGCGCACCACGTCGGCATGGGCATTGTCGCAATCGCAAACGCGCTGACAGACAACGTGTTCGTCCGCCGTTTTATGGCAGACCCGCGCATGAACGCCGCGCGCGGACTATTGCAGGAAAAGCTCCCGCCCTACCCCGCGCTGTTGACCGATGACCTGCGCGCGCCGCAAAAATCGGTACGGCAGGCACTGGAAACGCACACGGTCACCGCATCCGAAAGCAGTGATGCCGACTTTTGTGCGCCCAAAGCGGTATTGCTTTGCAAGGAAGGCTTTTCCGCCTCTGTCACCTCTTTGGGGCACGTCTGCCTGCGCAAGGGCAATTTACTGCTCAACCGATGCGAGCACGACCGCTTTTCTTCCGCGCACACACTGACGGCGATGTTCCCGACGGAAGGCAAGGCGGACGGCTGTACGCCGTTTTTCAGCGAAGGAGCGTATTCGTTTGCAAGCGACAGCGATTCCGTCAGCCTCATCTCGGGAAGCAAGCGCTTTGCGGGCAGGGTGCAGTTTTCGTTCTCCCGCCGCGCAGACTGTTTCCGCGTCGAAACACAATCCGAAAGCCGCAAAAACAGAAGCGTTCTGTTTGCCTTTGAGCCCGTTCTCGCAGACGAAGCATCCTTTTCGTCGCATCCCGCGTTCTCCAAGCTGTTTATCGAAAGCGAGTTTGACGAAACGGAGCGGATTTTGTACTTTTACAGACGCGAACGCAAAAACGGCAAAATATCGGCATATCTGGCTGTCGCGCTGTCGGACAAAGCGGTTCCGTTTACCTTTTGTACCTCGGGCGAGAGTTTTCCTGCCGAAGGAATCAATACGCCCGATGACCTCGTGCGCGTGCCGGATTGCAAAACGGGCATCTGCATCGATCCGTATTGCATCATACGCACCGAGCCCCTCGCGGGCGGAAGGGCGACGCTGTTGATCTCTGCGGCGAGCACCAAAGCCGAAGCATCCCACGCGATTGCAACGGCAAGGCATGAAAAAGAACACGCGCAAAGCGGTATGTCCCCGACGGCAAACGAGCTGTTGACATCGATTTTGTACCCGCACGGCATTCCCGCAGGACGGTTTTCGGCTTACAAGCGCGCCGATCTGTGGCGGTACGGCATCTCGGGCGACTATCCCTTGATCGGGCTTTGTGCCGGGGAATCGGATATGGCACCCGCGCGCGAGGTATTGCAGGGCTTTTATGCCCTTGCGCAGGCGGGCATCCGCACGGAGCTGTTGCTGTTGCCCGAGGGGGACGGACAGTATTTTCGTCCCGCCGAAAAAAAGCTGCTCTCGCTTTTGGAGGATATGGAGCTGCAGGGATTTGTCGGTGTGCGCGGCGGTATCTTTCTGTTGCGCCGCGAGCAGCTGACCGAATCGCTCTCGGAGATTCTCCCAATGCTCTGTACGGTCCGGAAAAGCCCGAAAGAAATATCCCGCAAGCGCGCAAGCGTCCCGATGACATCGTTTGCTCCGCCAAAAACCGCTTTCACGCCCACCGCACCGACCGTCCCCGAGGGCGCGCTTGCCACCGCAGACGGCTATGCGGACAAAGGGGGCTATATGCTGTTTAAAACCGACGCACCGCTGGGCGTGCGCTCCTTTGTCCTGTCGGGCAGGCGTTGCGGAAGCATCGTCACTGCCTCGTCGGCAGGGTACACCTTTTGCGACAACGCGCGCGAGCACCGTCTGACACCTGCCGCAGGCGATCCTTATGCACTGTCGGGGGGCGAACGGCTATTTTGGCGCCGCGGCGGCGTGCTGTACGACCTGTTTGCATGTGCCGACCGCGTCTTTTGGGGAAAGGGCGTCGCCATGTGGGAAGGCACGGCAGACGGAACGGAGTTCTCGGTCATTGTGTTTTGCTGTGCCGAAAAGCCGTTTAAAATCATACGCGTCATGTTTTCGTCCTTTGACGGCGAGGTCATCTGCGCCGTCCGTCCCGTAATGGGGAACGGCATCACACCGCAAAACGTGCTGTGGAAAGAAATGCGCGGAAATGCACTGCTCTTCCGCTCGGGACACGACCCCGCATTCGACTGCGGCATCGGCGTGCTGTACGCCAAGGGCGCATCGCCCATGTTCTCCCAAACGGAGCTGTACGGCGGCAAGGCGGACGGTTTTTTCGATATGATCGGCTTGCGCGTGCAATATAATTACGCGACCTTTGTACTGGGCGGCGGAAACGAGTCGGAGCAAGACACACTTTTGGGCATGCTCGGCAGTCTGTCCGCCGAGACGGAGCAGCAAGCCGCCGAAGCGTTTGCCAACGCCATGCTTCCGCCGATCGAAATTCTGACGCGCTCCCCTGCGCAAAATCTGTTTGTCTCCCGTTTTTTGCCGTACCAGATCGCCGCCTCGCGTTTTTATGCAAGGGCGTCATTCCGTCAATCGGGCGGTGCGTACGGGTTCCGCGATCAATTGCAGGACTGCTTGGCGCTGGTCTATTGCAAGCCGCGGGAGGTGCGCGAGCACATTTTGCGTTGCTGTTCGCGCCAATATGAGGAAGGCGACGTCCAGCACTGGTGGCATTCCGACGGAAAAGGCATCCGCTCCACCTGCTCGGACGATCTGCTTTGGCTGCCTTACGTCGTGTCGGACTATATCGTCAAAACGGGAGACAGCGGCATTCTCTCCGAACAGGTCTGCTACCTTTCTTCACCGCCCCTTTCGGGAGACAACGAACGCTACGAACAGCCCACGCAAAGTTACCTGCACGAGACGATGCGCCTGCATTGCCTGCGCGCCTTTGCCGCCGCGGATAAGCGCGGCAAGCACGGGCTGATTCTGATGGGCATCTGCGACTGGAACGATGCGTTTTCCGCCGTGGGCGCGGCAGGGGTGGGCGAAAGCGTTTTTTCCACCTTTTTGTACGTCGTAGCGGCAAACGCCTTTGTCCCGCATCTGCAAAAGGAAGATCCCGACACCGCAAAGCGTCTCGCGGAAACGGCAAAGGAGCTGCTCGCCTGCGCCGAACGGCACGCCTTTGACGGCGACCGCTACCTGCGCGCCTTTTGCGACAGCGGCGAGATTTTGGGTAAGGCTGGAAACAAGGAATGCGCGATCGACATTCTGTCGCAGGCGTTTGCGTGGTTTGCGCACGCGGACAAGGCGCACTGCAGGACAGCGCTGGATACTGCCAAGCGTGAGCTGTTTGACCCCAGACACCGCATTCTCAAGCTGTTTTCGCCGCCGTTCGATAAGGGACACACCGCCGTCGGCTATATCCGCGGCTACCCCGCAGGTCTGCGCGAAAACGGCGGTCAGTACACGCACGCCGCCGTTTGGGGCGCAAAAGCGTTTGCCGAGTCGGGCAATCTCGAAACGGCGCTGGACATTCTGACGGGCTCCAACCCGTTTTGCCGTACGGCGACACGCGCGCAGGCGGAGCACTACAAAAGCGAGCCGTATGCGCTGTGCGCGGATATCTACGGCGGGGCGCTTGCGGGGCGCGGCGGATGGAGCTGGTACACGGGCTCGGCGGCGTGGTATTACAAGGTATTTCTTGAGGATATCTTGGGCATCCGCCTCTCGGCAGACAACCGTGTGCTGGAACTGCACCCGCGCATTTCTTACGAAGCAACACTGTCCTACCACGGCAAGGTGCGCATCAAGGTCACCTCCGAAACCGAGGATACGCTGGACGGCAAGCCCGCCGCTTTTCCGATCTCACTCTCCGACGGTGAGCACCTCGTCACTGCCAAATTGCGCGCATAAGGGGCTGAACGATCCTTTCAGCCCCCCTCAATCGGGGAATTGCGACAGCGCACACGCCCCTTTTGTTCAGAACGTAAAAAACAAAAGCGTTATTTTGTGAAAAACGCCGTAACTTTTTTTGAAAAAATGCTTGCGTTGACTTATTTTTTGGTGTATAATCTATAAAGGTGATTTTGTGACTAAAACGATCAACATTGCAATCGACGGGCCGTCCGGCTCGGGTAAGAGCACGCTTGCCAAGATGCTCGCCGCGTCGCTCGGCTACGTTTATATTGATACAGGCGCGCTTTACCGCACGGTAGGGCTGTTTGCGATGCAAAACGGCATTTCCGCGGAGACGCCCGAGGACGTCGTTCCGCTTCTGGACAAGCTGGATCTGCAGATGCGTCTGGAGGACGGCGGCAACGCCGTGTACCTCAACGGGGCCAAGGTCGGTGCGGAGATCCGCACGTCTGAGGCTTCTGTTTACGCGTCGCAGGTATCCAAGGTACCCGCGGTCCGCGCATTTTTGCTGGACACCCAGCGTTCCATTGCCAAACAAAATAACGTCATCATGGACGGCAGAGACATCGGCACAGTCATTTTGCCCGATGCGCAGGTCAAGATCTACATGTCCGCCTCTCCCGAGCAACGCGCCAAGCGCCGTTTGGCGGAGCTGGTCGCCAAGGGTGAGGATATCACGTTTGAGCAAGTGCTTGCCGACATCAAGTGGCGCGACGAAAACGATGCAAACCGGGATATTGCTCCCGCCAAGCCCGCAGAGGACGCCGTCTTTTTGGACAACTCCGATCTGACGCTCGACGGCTTACTGCAAGCCGCATTGGAAATTGTCAGCAACGCAATCGGAGCGACGGCATGAGCGACATCTGTGTTGCCAAGCACGCAGGCTTTTGCCCCGGCGTATCCCGCGCGGTCCATCTGATCGAGCAGGCGATTCTGGACGGAAAAGGCCCGATCTACTGCTTGGGAGAGCTGATTCACAACCGCATCTTCAACGAGTCGTTGCAAGCGCGCGGCGTTCGGTTTATCGAGCCGCAGGACATTCCCTCGTTGCCCGGGGACGCGCTGGTCTTTATCCGCGCACACGGTGCGACCAAGGATGTCTATCAAACGCTTGCGGACAACGGTCTGGAATACATCGACGCGACCTGCCCGTATGTGCAAAAGATTCACAGCATCGCGGCAAGCGCGACGGACGCAACCTTTATCATCATCGGCGACAAGGATCACCCCGAGGTGCAGGGCATCGTGAGTGCCGCCCCCGGCAAAACGGCGGTCTACGGCAGTTTTGCAGAGCTGCAAGAGGCGTTTGCAGGCAAAGAGCCGACCGACGAACCCGCGATTCTTGCGGTGCAGACCACGTTTAACACCGATGAGTGGAAAAAATGCCAAAAGTTCATAAAATATCTGTATACTCATTTAAAAATTTGTGATACAATATGCTCAGCCACCGAAAACCGTCAAAGGGAGGTCCGCACGCTTGCGGCAGAAAATGATCTGACGGTCGTGGTCGGCTCGCGGCACAGCTCCAATACGGTCAAGCTGTACCGCATTGCAAAAGAGGTCGGGGGGGACGCCATTCTGATTGAAACGTCCGCAGATCTCGCCGCCTGCCGCGCACGCATCCGGGCGGCAAACTCAATTTTGATCACTGCAGGAGCTTCGGCTCCCGGTAGTATAATTCAGGAGGTAATCAAAACCATGGCAGACATCAGAAATGAAGAAGTAAGCTTTGCAGAACTGCTCGAAGCTTCCTTCAAAACATTACATACAGGAGATAAGGTAACCGGCATCGTTTCCGCAGTCAGTGCATCCGAGCTCAAAGTCGACCTCGGTACCAAGCACACCGGCATTCTCGTCTACGACGAGATCACCGATGAGAGCGGCATCGACCTGACCGAGAAATATCATGTCGGCGACCCGATCGACGTGGTATGTATCAAGTTCAGCGATTCCGACGGTACGGTTCAGCTTTCCAGCAAGAGACTCGACGTTGCAAAACATTGGGACGCAATCAAGGCGGCTCACGAGTCCGGCGAGATCCTGACCGGTGTTGTCAAGGAAGTCATCCGCAAGGAAGACACCTACTCGGGCGTTGTTGTCACAAAGGGTACTTCCCGCGTGTTCATCCCCGCTTCCCAGTCCGGTATCGCAAAGGGCGAGTCCTTGGATCCCCTCAAGGGTCAGAAGGTCTCCTTTAAGGTCATCGACATCAACGAAGACCGCAAGCGCGCTGTCGGCTCTATCAAGGCTGTACAGAGAGCAGAAAAGAAACTGGCAGAGGAAGAATTCTACAAGACCATCGAGGTTGGTCAGAAGTTTGTCGGTACTGTTCGTGCAATCATGAACTACGGTGCATTCGTCAACATCGGCCCGGTCGACGGTATGGTTCACATCTCCGAGCTGTCTTGGGGCAGACTCCGCCCGCCGGCAGAGGTTCTCACGATCGGTCAGAAGCTCAACGTCTTCATCAAGAGCTTTGATCCCGAGACCAAGCGCATCTCCCTGGGCTACAAGACTCCCGAGTCCGATCCCTGGACGATCTTCACCAACAACTACGCAATCGGCGACGTTTGCGACGTCAAGATCGTGTCCCTGATGCCCTTCGGCGCATTCGCAGAAATCATCCCCGAGTTGGACGGTTTGATCCACAACACCCAGATCGCCGCAAAACCGGTTGCAAACCCTGCATCCGTGCTCAACATCGGCGACAAGGTTACCGTCAAGATCGTCGGCATCGACCTTGAAGCAAAGCGTATCAACCTCTCCATCAAAGCACTTCTCGAGCCGGAAGAAGCTCCTGTTGAAGAAGCTCCCGCAGAAGAAGCAGCTGAATAAGCAAGCAAACAAGGCTGAGTCAGCGACTCAGCCTTCATTTTATACAGCGTCGTTTTGCAGTAGGAGGCAAGTTTGAAAATCCGTATCGACGAAATACTCAAAGAAAAAGGCAAGACAAGATACTGGCTCTACATCCAACTCGGATTGAGCTATCAGAATTTCAAGCGCATCGTGGAAAACCAAACGACCTCAATCAAGTTTGAAAACCTCAAAGCGATCTGCGACATTCTGGAATGCACCCCCAACGATCTGTTTGAAGAATATCACGGCAAATAAAAAATGTACCCTCTTGCTATCCGCAAGAGGGTGTTTTTTGCCCTAATACTCTATGTTTGTTAAAACGTGCAAAAAAGGTATTGAAAAATGCGAATAAACGTGCTATCCTAAAAGAAAAAGGGTGATTTTATGAAAAAAAAGACCAAGCTGTTGCTTTCTGCTGCCGCAGTCATCTTACTGCTTGCCATCGGGGTTTTGTTGCTTTTTGTGCTCAAAACAGACCGCACCATGCGCGGATACGCGCTGTACGCACAAGACGGCACGTTGTATTACAACGGGCTGGACGGTGTTTTATTTGACCTGACGGAGTTTTCGATGGACGCTTCTTTTGGGGAGACACAACTACACGAGGTGGCGCGCGCAGCATGCGCCGATGCCGCAGTTTTCGGGGATAGACTGTTTTATACCATGAGTGATGCGCTGTACCTGCGTAACATCACCCGCTCCGACGCAGTCCCTGTTTTGATTGCAGAAACGGTCACAGAACACCGCGTCTCCGCAGACGGTGCATATGTCCTCTACACCGACAAAAGCAAAACGTTGTGCCGTTACCGCGTCAAGGACGGCGATGTGCAGGAGATCGAAAACAACGTCCTCTCGTTTGAAATAACCGACGACGGCAAAAACGCCGTGTACATCACCCAGACCGAAGAAGGCAAGCGAGCATACCGTAAACGCGGCGACAAGTCCGCAGAAGAAGTTCCCGTCGGGATCTACGAATTTACGCAGGACATGCGGTATTTGCTGTGCCTGCAATACGAATATACCATCAATGCGACGATGGTGGACGAAAACGGACAGACAACTTCTTTTGGGAATTGCATTTCTGCAAGCGATCTGTACGAGACAGGTACGTTTTACTACCTCAAAGAAGACGATACGGGCATTCCGGATGATCAGATTTTTATAGACGATCTGGACGACAGCGAACTGTCGCAAAAAATGCGCGAGCTTTATTTGCACAGAAATACCGACAGCTATTCCCTGCACTATTTTGACGGCAAACAAGACATCTGCCTTACAGAAAATGTTCCCATCGTCTCCTACCGAGCCGCCGCAGAACACGATGCTGTCGTATTTAAGGCATTCACCGAGCAAAGCGAGCGCATTCCGCTTTCTTTATTCACAGAGTCTGCCGCAATGCTGAACAGGGAGCTTTCCCGCCGGGGTGAGCTTTTTGTTGCGGTCGGCGGTACGGTGATAAACATTCCGTCCAAACATGCAGAAAACATCACGATCAGCGCGCAAGGCGACCGCATCGCGTATCTCTGTGGCGGAGACTTGTATGAGGCAGAGTTGCAACACGGCAAGCCAATGCAAGCCGTGTTCCGCGCAAGTGACATTTCCGAGTACTATCTGCGTTTTTTGGAGAACGGCGAGCTGTTTTATTTAAAAAAGACAGACAACCCGCTGTTTGGAGATCTTTTTGTCGGTGACAAACAAATTGCCTCGGATGTTTATCTCGATTTTAACAAATACACCGTGAACGGCAACCGTTTTGCATACATGACCAATGTGGACGACAGCAAGCACGGCACACTGTGGGTGTATGACGGCAAAAACGCAACCAACGTGGCAGACCGCGTTTGGATGGACAGCGTCACGCTTACGCCCGACGGCAGGGTTTTGTACCAAACCAATGTGGATTCCAAAACGAAAAAGGGCGACCTGTATGTGTTTGACGGCACAAACCAAGCCCTCGTCGCAAAGGACGTTCATCACTATCAAAGAGAGTTCTGATTGAATAATATCACAGCATTTTCGCGCACAAAAGGGAGCAAACGCTCCCTTTCTTTTTTATTCAAAAAAACGCAGATTCACGATCTCATACGGCCCGACCGCAAGCGACGGCTGTGCGTCAAGGGAAACGCCGTTTTGCTCAAGCAAATTGACCTTGCAGCAGTTTGCAAGCCCGAGCACCGACGCGGTGCGCACGGTGGTGTTCACCACGCAGTTGAGCGGATTGTACAGACGCACGATCACGCCGTTGCCGTCTTCGGCAGGCTTGACCGTCTCGACGATCAGTCCGTCTGCGGTCACAAACGGCTCGTTCAGCTCGCATGCACCCTGCACCAATTGCACGGGGTACTCCAAAGCATACGCGGGCGCAAGCACTTCCGCCACGCCGCCCTCATGCGGCAGGAAGGAATAGGTAAAGCGGTGCTTGCCCAAATCACCGCCCTTGCCGGGGAAGGTCGGCGCGCGAAGCAGAGCGATCGAAAGAACGCTGTCGCGGATGCAGACGCCGTATTTGCAATCGGACAAAACCGCCGCACCGCGCACGTCGTCGGAAATATCGGTGTATTTGTGGAAACAGACCTCGCGTTTTGCCTGCTCCCACGTGGTGTTTTGCGTCGTCGGACGGCGCACCGCGCCAAACTGGATGCCGCAGGTTGCCGTCTCGTTTGTAAATGCAAGCGGAAAATCCGCGCGCAACAAGCGGTGCGACTCGTTCCAATCGACCTCGGTGACAAAGTCGATGCGGTCACAGTCCTCGCGCAAGACGACCTGCTGACGGATCACGCTCTTACCGCAGACGTAGCGCGACGTGCGTACCAGCGCGTTGCCCTTTTGCGACACGCGCACGGAAGTCAGCTTTGTGCCGATCGGCTTGCCCAACTTTTCGGGCGCGGGAACCTCCCACGCGTCCTCATTGTCAAGATAAACCTGCAGGTCGTTGCCGACGCCGCGCAGGTAATTTGTACCGTCCCCATCCGTCACCGACGCAATTCTGCCGTCGGGCAAAAAGTCGATGCGCAGACGGCTGTTTTGCAAAAACGTCTTGCCGTACTGCATTTTGTGTCCGCGCTTGCGCGCAAACGGCGTAAAGCCGAGCGGAAGTGCGGTATTTTTGTTTTGCAGATATCCCGTTTCGGTGCAAACGGCTTCCGCATTGGCGTACGGCGACGCATTGAACACGCTCTCGCCCTCGCCCTTGCACAAAACGGCAAGCAATTCCGCCTTGATCTCGCCGAGCCGCGCAAGCATCTCCGCATAACGTGCCTCCGCTTCGCGGTACACGCGCGCGATACACGAGCCGGGGAGAATGTCATGGAACTGGTACAGCAAGACTTCTTTCCAGATCATCTCCAATTCCGCACGGGGATACACGTAATCGGGACGCAGGCAGACCGCCATCGCGCCCAAAAGCTCGATCTCGTGCAAAATGCGCTCGCAGGCACGGTTACCCGCCTTGGTGCGCCCTTGCGAGGTGTAGGTGCCTTGGTGCTTTTCGAGGTACAATTCGCCTTTCCATGCGGGGAGCTGTTCCGTCGCGGGAGCAAGCTCGTCAAAAAAGTCGACCGCTTTTCCCTGCTTGACGACGGGAAGTCCGCGCAAGCTCTTTTCGCGCGACAGTCGTTCCAGATGCTCCATGCCGGGGCCTCCGCCGCCGTCACCGATGCCGTACAACAGCATCGCGCCCGCAAACGCGTCCTTTTCGCTCGCGCCGTCCACGGCACGTTTCATCGAATCGGCACGCGCCGCCGAGTTGTAGTTCCCCTCGGGCGGCATGTGCGCAAGCACCTCGCTGCCGTCCGCGCCCTGCCAACGGAAAGACGCGTACGGGAACTTGTTGACCGCGTTCCACGACAGCTTGGTCGTCAAAAAGTACGGCAAACCGGTCTGTTTCATCAACTGCGGAATCTGCGCCGCGTAGCCGAACACGTCGGGCAGCCAAAGCATGCGCTGTGTCTCGCCAAACTCCTCTTGCCAGAATTTCATACCGTACAAGAACTGGCGCACCAGACTTTCGCCGCTCGGCAGGTTGGTGTCGGATTCCACCCACATACCGCCTTGCAGTTCCAGCCTGTGTTCGCGGTGGAGTTTTTTGAGCTTTTCAAACAATTCGGGAGACAGTTCCTTGACCCACGCCAGCATTTGCGGCTGGGAAACGCCAAAACGGTAATCGGGGTAACGCTCCATGTTGGCAACCACGGTCGAAAGGGTGCGCAACGCCTTGCGCTTGGTCTCGCGGATGGGCCAATGCCACGCCAGGTCCAGATGCGCGTGTCCCAATGCCGTGACGGTAAAATCGGATACCGACGGCTTGGACAAAAATTCTGCCGCAATCTCACGCGACTGTGCGCTGTAAGCGCGTTCAAAGCAATCGCGCGCTTCTTGTTTGATCGTTTCGTCCGACGCATACTGCGAAACATACGCCAAGACTTCCAGATCGTAGTAAAAGGCGCGCTTTTCGGTGTCGCAATACGCCGCGTCCGCACGGATAAACAAGCCGTTTTCGGGCTTGGCGCCAAACAGATCGTTTGCGCCCGCGTCCACCCAAAGCGTCACATCCTTGCCGTGATACGCTTCAGGCAGTAAAAACGCTTGCTTGGCAGGCTTGCCGAGCGCAACGGTAAACTCGCTCTGCACGTTGGTAAAGCCTTTGAGCGGAACGCCGTTTTCGTCATACAGACACGCTTCGCCGCCGACGTCCAAAAGCAATGCGGGAGCAAATCCCGGTTTTGCATCGGGAACATGTCCCGTCAGCTTGATCCATGCGCAGTCCCAGCCGCGTCCCCAGCGCGTACCGCCCTCCAACGGAAGGTAGGTACCGCTTTCTTTTTGATCAAACAAAACGGGCTCGGGGGTGCAATATGCCTCCGCGCGAAAAGCATCGGTCACTTGGTACAGCGAAGAAAACAGTTTATCAAGACGTTTTTGCATGGCAAAGCCTCCGTGTTTTTGCAGTTTCTTACCCTTTTATTTTGCCCTATTTCGCGCACTTTGTCAAGGGGATTTGCAAAAAGATATTGCATTCCCTCCCATATTCTGCTATACTGCAAGCAATTACTGCAAAGAAAGAGGCGGCGTTTTGAAACAAACAGACAAACAAAAAAACGCCATGCTGGGCGAACTGTTTGAGCAGTTCCACGGCGTGATCCTGCGCGCGATCGTAGGGACGCTCGGCGCGGAATATTCCTATCTGGCAGAAGACTGCCTCAGCCAGACCTTTTTGATCGCATGTCAAAAAAAGGACGATCTGCTCTCGCGGCAAAACCCCGTCGTGTGGCTGATCGCCACGGGCAAAAACTGTGCGCGCAACGCGATGCGTCTTGCCATCAAGGAACAAAGCTTTGCCGCCCCGCTCGACACCGAGACGGAATACGCGGACGCAAACAGCGACGCGTTTGTCGAGCAGATCGCCTACGACGACTGGGTGGAACGCGATGTAGCGCAAAAACTGATCGACGGACTCAACCCGCGTGTCAGACGCGCCTTTGTCGCCAAGTACCGAGAGGGCAAAAGCAACGCCGAGATCGCAGAGGAAATGCAAATTTCCGAAAGCACCGTGCGCACGTTCCTGCATGATGCCAAGCGTCAGGTCACACAAAAAATCCGATCGGGAGAATTTTGATAAAAAAATTTATCCCCAAAAACGGACAAACACCCATTTTTTGACATTCTGTATATGAGGGGGTTTTCTCATGCATACCAAACATCCAGATGGTTTTGCAATACACGAAATCAGAGAACAACTGCTAAATAAAACGGTCGATATCCATTCGTTGGATATCGAGACCATCCGCGCGCTGTATGACTACGAGCTCACATGGGCGGAGCTTGACAAAAGCGACAGCCCGACCGTTCTCATGGAGCTGTTGGACGTTCTGCAACAGGCAGGCGAGCCAAACGACGCGTTTGACATCGTTTCAAGCGAGCGTTGCATGGAGCTTGCCGCGGATGCGCTTACCCAAAATGAACGCACAAGACAGAAAAATCGTCCGCGCAAACGCAAAAAAATCATTCTCCTCGCGGCGGCGGTCCTTGTCATTTCGTCGATCGGTACGATATCGTACCAAGTACCGACCCACACTCCG
>JAFQII010000049.1 GCA_017397605.1 Clostridia bacterium | reverse complement strand
CCACGCGGTCGATCGAACCGCAAAGGTACACGCGTTTGCCCTCATCGGTGATAAATTCCACCGCAGGCAGACCGCCTCCCATGCCGATGCTCACTTCAAAGCCGCTTGGCAAAAAGTCGCTGTCGCGGAACTCCTCGGTCAGATTGCGCAAAAGCACCAACAGCGTTTTGCGCAGATTGCGGTAGGTATGCAAAAAGCGCTTGCTCTTGCCCGCAAGACCGCCTACCACCGCAAGGAAATAGCGTTCGATCAGCGCATCCGTCTCGTGCTCCAGCGCCTCGTCGTTCTCACAAGGCACAAATTTGCCGCTTTGCGTATGCGCGCGCAGGAATTGCTCCAAAATGGCATGAATAAACGTACCGATCTCCTGCGTGGCAAATCGGTTTTTCTTTTTTTCCTTGAGCTTCAACACGTAATTGCCGAAATACGAAAACGGGCAATAGCGGTACCGTTCGATACCGCTGGGCGACAGCCGAAGCGTCTGCGACGCGTTTTCGATGCGCGCCGTGGGATCGACCAGCCTGCCGCGCAAGGGCGGTACCGTGACGCCTTTTTGCGCCAGCAATTCCGCAAGCGCATCCTTTTGCGCGCCGTCGGGCAGGGAGTGAAAGTGCGATACCGCGTTCTGTGCGGAAAACAACGCCTGCTCACCCACGCCGTCATAGTGCTCGGCAGTCAGATGCGGCAAAAGCGTACGGATACGTTCCACCGCAGGCGACGAACGCAAAGCGTTACCGCCCTTGTCCGACAGCGGATACGTCAGAATCAACGTCTGCGAAGGCGAAGCAACCGCAGAATAAAAATAGAACCGTTCTTCGATCATACGCTTTTCGATCGGCTCGATGACCGAGATACCGACGCTGTCCAGCTCCACCGTCTCCGAAAAATCAAACATCGGGTCTCCGCCCGCTGCCGCAGGGAACACACCGTCGTTGCACCCCATAACGATCACCGCTTTTGCATGGTCGGGACGAAGCAAGGACGCCTCGCCGACCGTCACGCTGTCGCTTGCGTGCGGAATCGCGCCGAGATGATACTGCGACGCAGTCAAGCGGAACAGCGCCAGCATGCGCTTTGCCGTAATCGGCTTGTCTCCGCAGACGTCGTCGATACGTTCCATGACACCGATCAGAGTTTCCCACAAGGTGCTGTCACGTGACGCGTCGAGCGTGTTTCCGCGGGCTTGCATGTCATTGAGCTTTTCGGCAAACCGTTCTGCCGCACCGACACGCTCCAGATGGCGGTACAACGCAGACAAATAGTCCCGCGTGACAACCGCCGCTTTGACTTCCGTGCGCAAGGACAAAACGGCAGGCAATACCTTTTCTCTCGCCGCATTGACTGATGCGAGCAAAGCCGTCTGCGTCTCGTCCATCGGTCGGTCGGAATATCCGTCGGGATTGCGCAAAAAGGGCTCTCCCGAAAGCCAATCGTTTGCGCGGAGGTTCCAGCTCTCGGCATAACGCAACAGTACGTCCGTCTCATCCGCAGAAAGCACAGAATATCCGCTCTTGAGATATTTCCGCCATGCGTACAGCGACAAATCGGAGATCACAAGCTCCAACGCCGCACAGACAAACGCCGCAAGCGGTCTTGCAATCAACGGCTCCTTTTGCGACATAAAAAACGGAATGTCATGCATGGCAAGCACCGTGTCCAGTACGCCGTCATAGCTTTGGATTCCGCGTGCCAGCACGGTGATATCACGGTAGCGCATACCGCTTTGCACCAAGCGCAAGATTTCTCGCGCGGCGGCTTCCGATTCCAAAAAAGCGTTTTCCGCCGTAACGATGCGCACATCTCCCGTACCGCCTTCATAACAAGGCGTTTTGTCCGACCAAAGATACTGCTCCAGAAAACGAAGCTCGTCCGATGTGCTCCGCTTGTATTCCCCCACGGGAGCATCCGCAAACCCGTGTGCATATTTTGCGAGCTGAAACGCGCAATCGCTGTTGCGCACAAACAACTCGCGCCCGTCATATGTAAAGCTGCAATACACCGCGTCGGCTTGCAGAATGATCTCCCGCAGCAACGCGTACTCCTGCCCCGTAAAGGTATAGTAACCGTCCACAAATACGGTTTTGCCCGCAAAAAACGGCTTATCCCGAAGCTCGGACGCCAACACGGTCAGCGCATCGCGCATATCGCGGCAGGTTTCGTCAAAATACGCGTGATAGGCTTCAAAAAGGATGGCGAGGTCCGTCAGCTTGTCACGCAATCTTCCCTCGGTTTCGATCTCGTTTGCCGCCTTTCGCAACGCCTCGGGGCGGATACATTCCGAACGCAATCTGCCAAATAAACCAAACAGATTGGATGCAAACTCCGCATCCTCCGCACTTGAGCCGTATTCCGTAAGCTTTTTGCGGTTTTCGTACATCAAAACAGACAAAAGGGCGCATAGTGCGCCCTTGTCGGGATACATAACCGCAAGATCTCCGTACTCGCGCGAGATGCGCTCGGGGAGACGTTCAAAGTTTGTGATTTCGACCGAAAGATTGCAACCGTCGCCGAGGCGGTCCAAAATCTCGCGTTCAACCTGCACAGACTGCTGTTCGGGCGCGATCCAGACGCAGGGCTTGCCTGCCTCGTACAGCGCTTGCAGTACCGTGTACATATATTCCGTTTTTCCGCTTCCCGCAGGGCCTGTCACTCTGTAAAGCATGAAAACCACTCCAAAATTTTTAGTCGAAAACGGTATTTGCGCTCGGTAAATACCTTGCCCGACGACGTGTCGATTCCGACAGAATCCAAACTGTCCTCTGCCGTTGATGCTGACATGCAAAGTGGCGGAAACAAACAGCACCACCAGTTTTGCCCCTCGCCGTCACCCAGCAAAATGCGAAGAGACAGGTATTCCCCCGCGGGGAACGTCACACCGTCGTACTCGCGCGTCGGGTATACTTCGGTTCCAAACACCGCCGCAGCAGTGTAAGGCACACCTTGCTCTTGCAAAACACGGTTGGCGATATCTTCCATCCGCGACGCGGCATTTTGGATCTGTGCCAGTGCCTCGTTTGTTGTTTGCGTATCCGCAAACAGATCACTGCATTCCGAAACGATCGCGTCACGCACAGCAAGCTTGACGCTTTGGTCGCGCTCGCTGTCCGACTGTGCCAGAACGTGCAAGCGGATCACGGAGTCATAGATCTCCGACTCCTTTGCCGGTACGGCAAGATCGACCGAAACGATCAGCAAAACCGACGCGCAAAGTGCGATAAGTACTTTTTCCCATGTGCAAAATGTTTTCATTGATGCTTGTCCTTTCTTGTTTTGGTAACAAGAGTATGGACAGGAAAAAATTGGTATTATTCAGTTATTTTTTCAACCGTCACACAATTCTTTGCAAAATAGCCCTCTGCCGAGACGATCTGTGCAGCATTTTCGGTTTGTGCGGCGTTTTCAAAGATTCCAAATACGGCACTGCCGCTTCCGCTCATCATCGAAACATACGCGCCCAGCTCCGTCAGGCGTTTTTTGAGGTAAGCAATATCGGGCAGTACCGCCTCCGCAACGGGTTCAAAATCGTTGAAATATCCCGTTCGGTCAGCAGAGCTCCATGTGTTTCGCACCGCGTCCATGCGGCGGTACATATCGGGCGTCGACAAACCGTCCGCACCCTTGGCGATCACCAGATGCAATGGTTCTGTCGGCATAGGTGTCAAAACCTCTCCGATGCCCGTACAAAGACATCTGCCTCCGTGCAGGCAAAACGGCACATCCGCACCCAGCGACGCACCCAACGCAAGCAATTGCGGTTCTGTCAACGGCTCGCCGTGCAAGTGATTGAGCACACGCAGAACAGCCGCCGCATCGGCGCTTCCGCCGCCCAGGCCCGCGCCCGTGGGGATGTGTTTTTCGAGATGAATCCTTGCACCGCCTCGCAATCCGGTTTGTCCGAAAAACGCGTTTGCCGCCTTGACGCAAAGATTTTTGTCGCCCGACAGAGACGGTTCGGAGCAGGTAAAGACCGTTTTTTCTGCAAGCTCGACAGAAAGACTGTCGCAAAGCGAAACGGTCTGCATCACGGAATGCAAGGTATGGTATCCGTCCTCGCGCACGCCCGTCAGCGCGAGCGAGAGATTGATCTTGGCGTATGCTTGGATCTTCATAATGTCTGTATAAATTCCGCCATGCGTTCCATCGCCTGCTCGATGTGGCGTACGGAATACGCGTACGAAAGTCTTGCAAAGCCCTCTCCGCACTCGCCGAATGCCGTACCGGGGACGATCGCAACTCGTTTTTCGTACAAAAGGCGCTCGCAGAACTCGTCGCTGGACAGCCCAAACTTGCCGATCTCGGGGAAT
>JAFQII010000048.1 GCA_017397605.1 Clostridia bacterium | reverse complement strand
GTGTGTGCCGCACGTCAAAGGGAATGCCGTCGTGCTCCAGCGACGCTATGAAGAACATTCGAACGGCGGTGGTGGTGTCCAGCCCGAGGGTGCTGTATAGCTCGTCGATATTTCAAAATTAAATTGTATTACATCATAATCATCATTAGATGGTAATTTTTCCGCAGTTTCAGGAATATCTAAAATCTTAACTTCTTCCAATCCTCTATAAACAAACCAATCATTTTCACTAGTTAAAGCACTAGAATATGTAGCTTCTTTATTCATTAAAGAAATATCCTTAGCTAAGAACTTTTTCATATCCCATAGCATAAGCTAGTAAGGTCACATGTAGACTACGTGTTTGATAGGTCGCAGGTGTAAGCACGGTAACGTGTTCAGCTGAGCGATACTAATTGACCGAGGGCTTGAACTACTTCGATTCATGAGATTTTCTCCTATCTCTTTCAATCAGTTCGAAAATTGCGAAAGCAATGAAAAAGACTGTAGGGCGTGCAAACGTCGTACATAGTCGGTGTCTTTAACAGCGAGGGTCCACCCGTTCCCATTCCGAACACGGAAGTTAAGCTCGTCTGTGCCCAAAATACTTGGCTGGAAGCGGCCCGGGAAAATAGGTCGATGCCGACACCCCGTACCTTAATTGGTACGGGGTTTTTGTTTTTATGTAAAAAATGCAACCGATCATTGCTTGACAAGACCATGCTCGGATGTTAACATAGATTTGCAAAATTGCACAAGACTTTTTTGAGGAGACAGAGATGGGCAACGAGAAGTATTTTGATGAGAACGTCGTTCTTTATGATCGGTACAGACCGACGTATATGCCGAATTTGTATGAGGATATCATTCGTTATGCAAATATTTGCGAGAGTAGCCGTGTTCTCGAAATCGGGTGCGGAACCGGAAATGCGACGCTCCCGTTTGTTCTGACCGGTGCAAAAGTAACAGCGGTGGAGCTTGGCGCGAAGTTATCTGCATTTACACGGCAGAAGTTTTTGGATCGACGCAATTTTGACATTGTCAACACAAGGTTTGAGGATTATCAAACGAATGAGAAATATGATCTGATTTTTGCTGCCACATCGTTGCACTGGATTTCGCCTGAATACGCGTATACAAGGTGCAGGGAATTGTTGAGAGAAGGTGGCGTACTTGCCGCTTTTTGGAACACGCCCCGCATCTCGCGTGAAAATGACGAGCTGTATGCACAAATTCAATCATTGTACGCGGAGTACATGCCCGACAGTGGAGAAGAAATCGAAGAGCTCTCCGAAAACAAATGGTACAAATCGCGTTGTGAACGACTAAACGCCTATTTTGATACCTACGGCTACCGCAACTGTGTTTTTACGTTGTATCGGGGCGAACGCCGTTTTGATGCCGATGCGTATGTCGGGCTGTTGCACACCTATTCCGATCATATGGCATTACCGCAGGGCAGAAGAAATGAATTTTTTGAGAAAATTCACGCGGTCATAAGCAAACACGGACACATCGACTTGATTGACACCGTTGATCTGCACATGGGACAAAAGTGAGACTTTGACAGAGCGATGCTGACACCTCGCACTTTTTCGGCAGGGGGCTTATGCAGTGAAGTAAAGCGTCGCTTTACTTGTACAACAATGAATTGATCATTGATTTTGGGGGAGGACTATGGTAACATATGCTTACACCGGTGGCAAACATTTGGAGGTAGGCTATGCATATCAAAATAGGTGCGATTATCAAAAATCTTCGCGCAGAGCATCATATTACACAAGAGATGCTTGCGACCGCAATGGGCGTGACTCCGCAGGCGATCTCGCGCTGGGAATCGGAGGGTGGGTACCCTGACATGGAGCTTTTGCCTGCACTTGCGGATTTCTTTTCTGTCAGCACAGACGAGCTGTTGGGCTACAAACGCTCCGAGCGCGAGGAAGAGCTTGCAAAAATCAAAAAAGAAATGGACCGTCTTGCGGAAGTCGGGACGGTGGAGGAACAGCTTGCTTTTGCCCGCTATGCTTTTTCTCGATTTCCTTTTGACCACGAAGTCAAAGAAAACCTTGCTGTTTGTCTCTACTTTGTGTGGGATGAGACGCGTGATCAAAAGCTCTTTGAAGAAATAGAGACGCTTTGTTCTGCCGTCATTGCAGATTGCCGTGATGAAGATACAAGGTATGACGCGATCAACCTCTTGATCAATCTGTATGGAAAAACAAAACAAATCGAAAAAGCGACGCAAGCGGTCAACATGCTTACACCGCTCAAATACTGCCGTGAATTTGCCATGTCGTCGGGCATCGGAGATGGCAATACAGAACTGTATATTCAGGACGAAATTAACAAGCTGACCGATTGTTTGGGGACAGCGATTGCAGGCTATCCGCTCAACGAGGAATTGCCAAACGATCCTTCCACATGGGACAAAAAGATCGAAATGCTGCAAATCTCCAATCGGCTGTACAAAATGATCTATGGAGACAATCTGATGTTTTATCACTGCAGACTCTCGTTTAACCATTGGATCATCTCGACGTATCAAATTTCGCAAGGCAAGCAGGAAGAAGCGCTTGTTTCGCTGGAAAAGGTGTGTGAGCATGCGATTGCATACGACAAAGCATATGCTTGCGACCACGGAAGGTTTTATACTTCCGTTCTCACCGACAAGCTGATTTATCCCGAGCCGAGCAAGGATTTTCACGAGCTTACCGAGCATACCAATTGCTACCATATGCTGGATCGGCTGCAAAACAAACGCTACGACAGCATTCGCGGGGACACCCGTTTCGCCATGATCATCGAAAGGTTAAGCAAGTACGCAAAATAAGTTTGAACAAAGGTATTGACATCCCTGCAAAAATGTGCTATACTCGGTAAAAATTTGGGAAAGGACAACGGCAATGGCAGTTTATACTTCTCGTCATAATATGAATACTGCAGAAGTGCGCGGCATGGAACTCCGTCTTATGGAGAACGTCGGGCTTGTATTGTCGTACCCAAATTTTGGTATTGTTCGTCAAGGATGATCAATTTTTTGGAACCATGCGGTGCAAGTCGAAAGGTTTTTCGATCTGCACCGTTTTTATTTTTACAAAAAAGGAGAAGCAACATGTCAAAAACACTTGTTATCATTTTGGGCCCTCACGCGGTGGGGAAGATGACCGTGGGGCAAGCGCTTGCCGAGATCACCGACCTGCGCTTGTTTCACAACCATATGTCGATCGAGCTGACGCGAAAACTGTTTGCGCACGCGGAAAAAGAATGGGGCATTCTGAACGAGACCATTCGCAAAACCGTGTTTGAGTTGTTTGCGCGGGGGGATTTTGCGGGATTGATTTTTACGTACATGTGTGCGTTTGACGTGCAAAGCGAATTTGTGTATCTGCAAAATGTGATCGACCTCTTTCGGTCAAACGGGGCAAAGTGCTGTATGGTGGAGCTTTGCGCGGATTTTGAAGAACGGCTGGCACGCAACAAAAGCGAAAACCGCTTGCTCCACAAGGAATCCAAGCGCGATCTTGCGTGGAGCGAAGCGGAAATGCGGGCGACGAGTGAGAAATACCGACTCAATTCCTATGACGGCGAACCTCTGCCGTTTGAAAACTATCTGAAAATCGACAACACCGCTTTGCCGCCGACGGAGGTCGCAAGGATGATCAAGGAGCATTTTGACATTGCGTAACGAAGAAAGGAGTCATACAATGATATTTGAAGACAAAAGCATCACCTTAAAAGACGGCAGAACTGCTATATTCAAAACGCCGTGCGTCTGCGATGCGGAAAAGATGTTAAACTACATCAAAAAATCGTGCGGAGAGACAGATTTTCTCGCCCGTTACCCTGAGGAATGGAACATCACCGTCGAACAGGAGGAAGCATGGGTAAACCGTCTGCGCAATGCGCCCGACAGCCTGGCAATTACCTGCTATGTTGACGGCGAGGTTGTGGGAAATTGCGAGATCAATTTCAGAGGCGGCATCAAAACCTCGCACAGGGCGACCGTTGCAATCGCTGTGCTCAAAGAGTATTGGAATCTCGGCATCGGGTCTGCGATGTTTGCGGAGCTTGTCGGGGCGGCGCGGGAGCGCGGAACGGAGATCATGGAGCTGGAATTTGTCGAGGGGAACGACCGCGCAAAGCATTTGTACGAAAAATTCGGTTTTCGGGTGGTTGCCGAGAAACCGAATGCATTTAAGCTCAAGGACGGCTCTTATCGGAGCGAATTTTATATGCAGAAATACTTGCGCGAGACATGAGCGAAAACGGCGGCAAAAAACCGCAACGCCCAATCGGGTGTTGCGGTTAAGTCAAATTCTCGTTATAAATCAATGCTGATTTCGTACTTGTCTTCGATGAGGATATAGTTTGCATGATACTGCCGTGCGAGAGATAAACATTCAGCATTATCCGCCAATACACTTTCCATTGTGCACCATTCGTCATCCAGACGGTTTTCAATGACATTTGCATATTTTTTGATGTCCGCAAAGTGATTTTTGATATAGTTCTCGCTCATGATCAGACAGAAATATCTGATGTGTTCGAGATATTCGGCGTCAAAGTCCTTTTGCCAATCGAACGGAATATAGCAACCCTCGACAATTAAGTTCTGTTGGTTCTCGATAGCAGTCTTGATCATTTCGCGGACGATCGGCCACAGGTAGGACGTCAAATCGCGTTCATCGCTCATCGGTGTGAGTTTTGTGTTTCCGCTGCGAATCAACCCCATCTTCAAGTGGTCTATGGACAGATAGGGATATTGGTATGTTTCGAGCAGTTGCTGGGCAAGTGCTGTTTTTCCCACATGGGATGCGCCTGTAATCAAGATTATCATGATTGCACCTACGTATTTTGATTGATCTGACCGGATTACACCGTGCCGATGTAACAACGGGTGATGTACGGATAGACGACCGTTCCGTTTTTGCTGTGCTTATCGAATACAGCGTGTATTTCCTGCACGTAACGGTCATAGTACGTGTCGCCTTGCACGGGCGCGTAGGAAGAAGAAAGGTTGCGCAAAACAAACGCGTCGCGGTCGTAAATCAGACTGTTGTCAAATAGGGTGACCTTGGGCGTCTCCGCAAAAAAGTCTGCAAAGCTCGCTTTCTCAAACGAGATGCCGTTGGACGAGCCGCAAAAACGGGGACAAAACTGCTTATTGACCGCAAAATTGTCCCGAATGATCGGACTGTCGGTGTCGCGGTCGTTCCAGATCAACAGCACGTTTCCGTTCGTTTTCAGGATACGGCGGCATTCTGCGCGAAACGCGGCGCGGTCAAACCAATGGAACGCCTGCGCGACCGTAATGATATCGACAGAATCGTCTGCAAGCGTGGTTTGTTCCGCCGATGCGCCGACCGAAGCAATGTTGCCGCAAGATGCAAACGCCGTTTCCGCTTTGGTACGCATGTCCGCGTTGGGTTCTACTGCATAGACTTTTGCGACAAGCGGGGCGAGCTGCAAGGTAAAAATGCCCGTTCCCGAGCCGATGTCGGCGGCGGTGCAGTCTGCGTGAAGGATGCCTCGCTCCAAAAGATACGAAAACAAGGCAGCGGGATAAGCGGGACGCGCCTTTGCGTAGACGTCGCCCTTGCGGTTGAAGGTGGTTTCGTTCATGGTTGTTCCTTTGCGTTACTTTTACAAACAGTATAGCATATTCGCAGACGCTTGTCAAATGTCACGTTTGGGCTTTTGCTTGACAAGCATGGCTGTTTGTGGTATACTTTACCCAGACAAAACAATTCTTTTGGGAGAGGATTTATACCATGAAGAAAGCAATCACCATCGCGTTGTTTGCTTCGCTTCTTCTCGGCATGTGGGGGTGCACGCCGACGGAAGAGGGCAAGCAGGAACAAAGCAAAACGGAGCAATCCGTTTCCGAAACCACCGTTTCAGACAGCTCCAAAACGGAGAGTTCCGTGACAGAGGAGAGCGCCGACACCGAAAAAGACGTTCTTCAAGCGGAAATTGACCGACTGAAAGCGGAGTTGGAAAAGCAGGAAGAAACCAACAAGACCCTGCGCGACGAGCTTGCGATATTACAGGCGGAGGACGAACGATTTGCAAACGCCGGTATGCACGCAGTTGTCGGTCAAGGGCTCGACTTTTGGTTCTATACAGACGAGTGGATCAGCGAGGAGCAAAAGTGCATCTACACGCTGTACTGCCGTTCGTACGGGGACAGCGAGATCAAAAAGATCGCCGATCTGCCGACGCATATCGCGGAGTATTCGTTCTCGCCCGACGGCAAAACGTTGGTGTTTAACAACTACGACCCCGACTATATGTCGCAAAACTATCTGCTGAACCTCGAAAACGGCGAGATCAAAAAGCTGAACATCGGAGACACCGATCAAGACCGCACCGTTTCAGCATTGCGCTGGCTGAACGACCGCTACTTTTTGTTTGTGGAGCAGTCCAACGCGATCGCGTGCCAAGGCGGCGACGTGTACGTCTACGACACCGAGACGGACGAGTTTTCCAAGATCATCGGCAGTGAGGGCAACGCGTTGGAAATTCATTCCTTTGACGTTCACACGCATAGCCAAGACGCGGAGGTGCGCTGGCTTTTGACTGCCAAGAATTGGGACGAAACGTACAACTTCACCGACACGTATTTCTATGCAGTGACGGAAAAAACGATCTACGATTTGATCGAAAACGGAAAGACGCTGACAATCGGCATCGACGATTGTATGTAAAATTTCATCAACAAAGGACAGAGAGCAACCGGGCTCTCTGTCCTCTTTTGTATCCCCTTATCACTCGGCTACATCGATAAAGCCTGCAATGCTCTTTTCAAAATAGCCGTATTCCACGGTGTAGGTCAGCTCGTCGGCGGTCATGTCAAAGGTATAAATCGCGCCGTAAGGCTTGCCTGCGTGACTTTCGTAGCCGTCGATCACCTCGTCGTGCGAGGACTCCGCAAACATCGCGTACATGCGGAACGAGATCGGAGAACCGTCGGATCGATCGTATTCGGCGGCAGGCGTGTCGATCAAAAACAGATTGTAGCCGTCGCCGTAGTAGTTTTTGTCCGTGGGGGTAAACAGCTCGTCGATCTGCCAGATCGGATCCTGGCCGGGCCAGCGGTACACCGTTGCCCAGTGCATCGTTCCGTCGTCTTCGGTCACGCGTTCAAAACAAGCAAACTGCGAGGCGATTGCAGGATGATCGATATCTTCCAATACCGCGTTCTTGCCGTACATGATTTTGACGGCGTTTTCGAGTGAGTCAAAAGGCATGCCCGTCGGATCGTCTGCGAGCAATTCCTCGGGAACTTCAAAAATATATCCTTCGCCTTCCGCCTCGATCTCGCCCAGCTCGCGCTCCAGCAGGTCAAACACGCCCTCGGGCAAAAAGCACTGCGTTTCTTCTACTGCGAGCTTGTAACCCGACGCATCTACCGAAAAGATCGTGCCGTAATCGCGGTCGGTGTCCACCTCGCAGACCTTTGCGACGCGCTCGGAGACGGACGGCGTGTATGTACCGTAGACCGTTCCGTCGGGGAAGATGATAAATTCGTAGAACCAGATGTTTTTGAGGTACGGCGTGTTTTGGAGGATGACCGTGTCTTCGCCGTCCTTGAGCGCTTGCGGCCCATTTGGCATTTCGACAAATTTGTAGTTCCAGACTTCGTTCAGCTCGTCATCGTGACTCCACGAGACGACGACCGCTTTGCCGTCGGCACGTTTTTGCAGTTCGAGATAGTCGGCAGAGTGTGCAAACGGCGGCTTGTGCGGAACCCACGTAAACAGATCCTCGGTGTCTTTTGGCTCGACCTCCTCTTCAAGCAGTCCCAGTGCGTCAAGGATGTTGGGATACAGATCGGAGTTGAGGTATCCATACGAGAACTCTATCAGCGGATGATCGGGATTGTTTCCGAAATAGCATCTGACGCCAAACAGCCTTGTGTCATGCTCATTCATTTGTGCAAGCATGGATGCCTCGGGGGGAAAACAGCCGAAGATATATCCGTTGGGCAAAACGATCCAATGGCTGATGAACACATCGTAGATCGGACAACTGTCCGCATGGCTGAACGATTGCAAGCTTTTTTCGATTTGTTGGAGGTCTGTGGCGGCGTACTGCCAATCGCAATCGCTTGTTACGGGATCGTAGTTGGTGCTGATCACCATCGCTTTGCCGTCGGCTTGTTTGATAAACTCCGTATAATCGGCGTAGCTTGCAAACGGCGGATTGTTGTAGTTGAACTGCAACAGACTCCGCTCCTCGGGGGCAGCGCTTTCCTCTGTCGAAACGGCGCTACTGCTTGCGTTCGGCTCGGCGGAAGGGCTTGATTCCCTTTGCGGACAGCCGACCAGACACAGCGCGGCAAGCAGAAAAACAGCGAGCAAACGTTTTTTCATACCAAAGACACTCCTTTTTTGATGATTTCTGTCTTTATTCTAACACATGAGACATGAACAATCAAGGGTGTATTTGATAAATATTTTGTAAACAGTATTTTCCACGCTCCGTGGAATCGTGTCGCGGGGTTGGTTCTTTACAAAACGCAAAAAGCGTGTTATACTGTCGGTAACAAAACACGAGGTGGGCATATGACGGTTGGCGAGAGCATTCGGTTGCACCGAAAGAAACAAAATTTGACGCAGGGACAGCTTGCATCCTTGCTTTCCGTTTCCGTGCAGGCGGTCTCCAAGTGGGAGACGGATGCGGGGTTGCCGGATGTTTCGCTGATCATTCCGCTGGCGAGCGCGTTGCATATCACGACGGATGAACTGCTTTGCAATCGCAACCGCCGCGAGGAAGTCGAGGAGTTGTGGCGCAACACCCTGCGCGAGTACGGGGAAACGTCGGCGGAGCTGCATGCCGTGACCAAGTCGGGGTTGGCGGAGTTTCCAAAAGATCAAACCTTTTTGTACCGTTTTGCGGTTGAGGAAGAATGGCTTGCGGAACGTGCGACGGACGAGCGGATGCGTGACCGCCATTTTGGCAGTGCGCTCTGGCACATCGAACAGCTTTTGAAGATCGACGAGACCGACGAGGTTGCCAAGGAAATGCGGGTTCGTCTGCATGCTGCGCTCGGGCAGTACGACCGCGCCGTGCGGCTTGCGTACCTTTGCGCCGACAGCGACCGTGCGCTCAAATACTGCTTGCAGGGCGAGGCGTTGCAGAGACACCGCGAAAAGCTGATTCAAAAAAAGCTCCACGCGCTGATCGGCGAGGTTTGCTGGAACAACGGCGACAAATACATGGAGGTCGAAACGGTTTTGCAAAAAGCGCTCGCGGAG
>JAFQII010000047.1 GCA_017397605.1 Clostridia bacterium | reverse complement strand
TATCAAAAAAGTCGTATTGGCATATTCGGGTGGTCTGGATACCTCTATTATCATTCCGTGGTTGAAAGAGAACTACAATAACTGCGAGGTTATCGCTGTTTCGGGCAATGTCGGCCAGGCAGATGAGCTTGAGGGCTTGGAAGAAAAAGCACTCAAAACCGGTGCGTCTAAACTCTATGTTTTGGATCTGACCGATGAGTATGTTGATGAATACATCATTCCGACTATGAAAGCAGGCGCGGTATACGAGGAGTATCTTCTCGGCACCAGTCATGCAAGACCCTGTATTGCAAAAGGACTTGTTGACATCGCTCTCAAGGAAGGTGCAGACGCAATCTGCCACGGATGCACGGGCAAGGGCAACGACCAGGTTCGTTTTGAACTGACGATCAAACATTTTGCGCCTAATATGCCGATCATTGCTCCCTGGCGCGAGTGGGATATCAAATCCCGCGAGGAAGAAATCGATTATGCCGAGGCGCATAACATTCCTCTCAAGATCAACCGCGAGACAAACTATTCCAAGGACAAAAACCTTTGGCATCTTTCTCACGAGGGTATGGATCTCGAGGATACCGGCAATGAGCCGCTTTACGAAAAGCCCGGCTTTTTGGAAATGGGCGTTTCTCCCATCCAGGCACCTGATACGCCTACCTATGTTACCTTGACGTTTGAAAAAGGCATCCCGGTTGCACTGGATGACAAGCAGATGTCTGCAAAAGAGATCATTCTTGCGCTTAATGAGATCGGCGGCAAAAACGGTATCGGACTCCTTGATATTGTCGAAAACCGTCTTGTCGGTATGAAATGCCGCGGCGTCTATGAGACTCCCGGCGGAACGATCCTCTACAAAGCGCACAGCGTTCTCGAGAGCATTTGCCTTGACAAAATGACCATGCATGAAAAGCAAAAGCTTTCGATCACCTTTGCGGAGCTTGTTTATAACGGTCAGTGGTTCACTCCTTTGCGCGAAGCACTCAGTGCTTTTGTTGACAAGACGCAGGAGAAGGTCACCGGCAAAGTTCGTCTCAAGCTTTATAAGGGCAACATGATCAATGCAGGCGTATGGAGTCCTTACTCCTTGTACAGTGAGGAAATCGCAACGTTTGGCGAGAGCGATTACGACCAGAGAGATTCTGCAGGCTTTATCAACCTCTACGGTCTCCCGATCAAGGTGCAGGCTCTTGTAGACGGCAAGAAATAAGAAACTGTTATGGTCCTGCGCGGGCTGACTGCGCAGGACTTTTCCCGATCAATCAACTATATTTTGGAGAAACATTATGGCAAAAATGTGGGCAGGCCGAACTGCGGGAGATACCGATCAGATTGAAGATGACTTTAATTCGTCAATTTCTTTTGACAGCAAAATGTACCGACAGGATATCACGGGCAGTATGGCTCACGCGGCGATGTTGGGTGCCAAAGGGATTATTTCCGATGCGGAAGCATCCCTTTTGATCGAGTCACTCGCGGGGATTCTGGACGATATCGAAAACGGAAAGCTCCCGTTTGATATGGGTGCGGAAGATATCCATATGTTTGTCGAGCAGGAGTTGATTGCGCGTATCGGCGACGTCGGCAAGAAATTGCATACCGCGAGAAGCCGAAACGACCAGGTTGCACTTGATTTGCGTATGTTTTTGCGTGACGAAAGTGATTTGCTTGTTGAGGAGATCAAGGATGTTTTGTCCGCTTTGCTGGAGCAGGCGAAACAAAACCGTGCTACGATCATGCCCGGATACACACATCTTCAGCGTGCACAGCCGATCACGTTCGGCCACCATTTGCTTGCATATGCGATGATGCTAATCCGCGACATCGAACGTTTCGGTGATACGCGCAAACGCATCAATTGCTCTCCGATCGGCTGCTGTGCGTTGGCGGGAACAACCTATGACACCGACAGACGGTTTGAGGCAGAGCGTCTTGGGTTTGACCGAATTTCGCTCAACAGTATTGACGGTGTATCCGACCGCGATTTTTGCGTAGAGGTTTTGAGCAACTGTGCGATGCTGATGATGCATCTGTCGCGCTTATCGGAGGAGTTGATTCTCTGGGCGAGCTGGGAGTTTAAGTTTGTCGAGCTTTCGGACGCGTATACCACGGGTTCCTCCATTATGCCGCAAAAGAAAAATCCTGACATGGCAGAGCTGATCCGCGGCAAAACAGGACGCGTTTACGGTGATTTGATGGCGCTTTTGACGACGCTCAAGGGCTTGCCGCTTGCGTATAACAAAGATATGCAGGAAGACAAGGAGAGTGTATTTGACGCGGTCGAGACCGTTCACAATTGTCTCAAAGTCATGGCACCGATGCTTCGCACCATGCGTGCATTGCCCGACCGAATGAAAAAAGCGGCGCAGGGCGGATTTATCAATGCAACGGACCTTGCGGACTACCTTGTCAAAAAGGGTATGCCCTTCCGCAGTGCATATAAGATCTCAGGACAATTGGTCGCGGAGTGCATCGCCAAAAATACGGTTTTGGATGAACTTCCGCTTGAAATCTACCGCTCGTACAGCGAGCTGTTTGATGCGGATCTGTATCACGAGATTGCGTTGGAAACCTGTGTTGAAAAGCGTATTTCCGAGGGCGGTACCTCCGTGCAATCCGTTGATCGACAGATTGCATATGTTGATGCATTTTTAAACGGAGAAGTATAATATGACAAAAGTTTTTATAGACGGCAGTGCGGGCACAACCGGGCTTCGCATCCATGAGCGTTTGGCGGCAAGAGAGGATATTTCCTGTATCATTCTTCCTGACGAAGTGCGCAAAGATCCATCTGCACGGCGTGAGGCGATGGCACAGGCGGATGTGGCTTTTCTCTGCTTGCCCGATGCCGCCGCGATCGAAGCGGCAGAGCTTGCCAAAGATACGGGTGTGGCATTGATCGATACATCGACCGCGCACCGTACCGATGATGATTGGACATACGGCTTTGCGGAAATCGGTTCGCTGCGCGGGCATATTGCGTGTTCCAAAAGGATCTCCAATCCGGGCTGTCATGCGAGCGGTTTTGTCGCATTGATTGCACCCTTGGTGTCAAACGGTTTGTTAAAAAGAGATGCTAAGCTCTCGTGCTTTTCTTTGACGGGTTACTCGGGCGGCGGCAAAAAAATGATTGCCGAATATGAGTCAACCGAACGGAATAAGCTGTTTGATGCACCCCGTCAATATGCGTTGGCGCAGATGCACAAGCATCTTCCGGAGATGGTCAAAACCTGTTCTTTGGAGTTTGCACCTGCGTTTTGCCCCATTGTAGGAGATTTTTATAGCGGAATGGAAGTCACTGTTCCGGTTTTTGCATCTGACCTCACCGGTACGATCGAGGATATCCGTGCTTTGTATGCGCAGTATTATACCGGAAAGATTGTGCACTTTGACACAAACGCCGACGAAGGCGGATTCTTGTCCGCAAACGCTTTTTCCGGCAGGGACGACATGCAGATCACCGTATGCGGTAACGATGAACGGATCCTGCTGGTTTCGAGATTCGATAATCTCGGCAAGGGCGCTTCGGGTGCGGCGATTCAAAATATGAACATTTATCTCGGTCTGGACGAAACAACAGGACTTTGCTTATAAAAAGGATTTTGACATGAATACATTTATCAAAGGCGGCGTCTGTGCCGCAAAAGGTTTTACGGCAAGCGGTGTACATTGCGGCATCCGCAAAAACCGTACCAAACGCGATCTTTCACTGATTTTCAGCGAAGTGCCTGCAAGTGCCGCGGCAATTTACACGACCAATCTGGTCAAAGGCGCACCGCTGACGGTTACCAAACAAAATATTTCCGACGGCAGGGCGCAGGCAATGCTTTGCAACAGCGGCAATGCCAACACCTGCAATGCAGACGGTATCGAAATAGCGACCGCAATGTGCGAGTGTCTTGCGGCTCAGACGGGTATTTCCGCAAACGATGTAATCGTTGCTTCGACCGGTGTCATCGGCGAGCCCTTGCCGCTGGAACCGATCAAAGCGGGTATTCCCGAGTTGGTTGGGGCATTATCCTCTGACGGAAGCTTACTTGCCGCAGAAGGTATTATGACGACGGACACGATCGTCAAAGAGGTTGCGGTGGAGTTTGAGATCGACGGGAAAATCTGCCGCCTCGGCGGAATTGCAAAGGGAAGCGGTATGATCCACCCCAATATGGCAACCATGCTTGTCTTTTTGACGACAGACGTTGCGATTTCGTCAGAAATGCTTTCGCTCGCATTGCGCAGAGATGTAAAAGACACGTTTAACATGGTCAGTGTTGATGGCGATACCTCGACAAACGATATGGTTTCCATCCTTGCCAACGGCCTTGCCGGCAATACGCCGATCGAAAAGCCTTTGAGAGATTATCATACGTTCAAAAAAGCGCTTAACGCCGTTACGGTTTCTTTGTGTCGATTGATCGCAGGCGACGGCGAGGGGGCAACGCGTTTGCTGGAATGCAAAGTCAACGGTGCAAACAGTATCGACGATGCGCGTACAGTTGCCAAAAGCGTGATTTGCTCCAGTCTCGTCAAATCGATGATTTTTGGTGCGGATGCAAACTTCGGCCGTGTGCTTTGCGCGATCGGATACAGCGGAGTTGAGGTTGACGTCAATACGATCGACGTATCGTTTGTTTCCGCAAAAGGAAGGATTGACGTTTGCAAAGACGGTCACGGTATCCCGTTTTCAGAGGAAATTGCCAAGGAGATCCTGCTGGAAAAAGAGATTGAGATACTCGTTGACTTGCATCAGGGCGATGCTGTATCTACAGCATGGGGCTGTGATCTGACCTACGAATATGTCAAGATCAACGGTGATTACCGCACATAACGTTTGGAGAAATATGGTATGCATGAACAGTTTTCAAATGCTTTGCGCGCGGAAGTGCTGACGCAAGCGCTTCCATACATCAAGCAATACAGCGGCAAAACCGTCGTGGTCAAATACGGCGGCAACGCAATGATTGACGAAAAGCTCAAGAGCCAAGTCATGGAGGATATTGTGCTTCTTTGGCTTGTCGGTGTCAGAATCGTTTTGGTACACGGCGGAGGCCCCGAGATCAGTGATCTGATGGCAAGATTGGGCAAAAAACCGGAATTTGTAGACGGATTGCGTGTCACCGACAAAGAGACGGTCGATATTGTACAAATGGTTCTTGCGGGCAAGGTCAACAAAACGCTTGTCAACCTTTTGGAGTGCAACGGCGGCAAGGCGATGGGCATTTCGGGCATCGACGGCAGATTGATCGAAGCGGTCGCAAAAGACCCCAAGCTGGGTTACGTCGGAAAAATCACCAACGTCAATATTGCACCGATCAACGATTTGCTGGAAAAAGGATATATTCCCGTTGTATCAACTGTCGGTTGCGATGCCGAGGGTAACAGTTATAATATCAACGGCGACACGGCTGCGGCGTTTATCGCAGGTGCTTTACATGCGGAAAATATGATTATGATGACCGATATTGCGGGCATTTTGCGCGATCGGGACAATCCTGAAACTTTAATTCCGCAGGTTACGGTCGATGAGGCGAAAGAACTGATCACGCAGGGCGTTGTCAGCGGCGGTATGATTCCCAAGGTCGATTGCTGTATCGAGGGAATCGAACGCGGCGTCAAAAAGGTTATCATTATGGACGGACGTGTTCCGCACGCGATTCTGATGGAGCTTCTGACAGACGAAGGTGCGGGCACGATGGTTGTCGCAGGCGGTGAAGTATGAGTGAAATTCAAAACATTGACCAAAACTATGTTGCCAACACCTACGCGCGTTTTCCCGTAGAGCTCGTTTCGGGCAACGGTTCGCTTTTGTACGGCAGTGACGGAAAACAGTATATCGACATGGGCTCGGGTATTGCCGTCAATACGTTTGGAATCGCAGACCCGATCTGGCAAAAAGCCGTAACCGATCAACTCGGCAAGCTGCAGCACACGTCAAATTTGTATTACACCGAGCCTTGTGCACGTCTTGCCGAGATGCTTTGCAACAAGACGGGCATGAAAAAAGTGTTTTTTTCGAATTCCGGCGCAGAGGCAAACGAATGCGCCATCAAGGTTGCCCGCAAGTATGCCGCCGAGACCAAAGGCGAGCAATACAGTGCGATCATCACGCTGGAAAACAGCTTTCACGGCAGAACGTTGACGACACTTGCCGCAACGGGTCAAGAGCATTTTCATAAGCTGTTTCAGCCCTTGACACCCGGTTTTTACCATGCTCCCGCCAATGATCTCGATGCAATCAAAGCGCTTGCGGATAAGCTTCCGACCGCTGCGATTATGATCGAATGCGTGCAGGGCGAGGGCGGTGTCAATGCATTGGACGCGGATTACGTCAAGGCACTTGCCGCATATGCAAAAGAAAAAGAAATTCTGCTGCTTGTTGACGAAGTGCAAACGGGCAACGGCAGGACGGGCGAGCTGTATGCGTATATGCATTACGGCATCACGCCCGACGTTGTTTCGACCGCAAAAGGACTCGGCGGCGGTTTGCCGCTCGGCGCAACGCTTTTGAGCGAAAAGGTACAGCATGTGCTCCGCTTTGGCGATCATGGTTCGACGTTTGGCGGCAATCCCGTGTGTTGTGCAGGCGCTATCAGTGTTCTGAAGCGTCTCGACAATGCTTTTCTTGCCGAAGTCAAGGAAAAGAGCGATTATATCTTCCGTGCACTGCAAGGTGCCAAGGGCGTCCGATCGGTCAGCGGCATGGGCTTGATGATCGGCGTGTAGACCGACTTACCCGCCAAAGAGATCGTGAGCAAATGCATCGAGCGCGGCGTGCTTTGTCTGACTGCAAAAACAAAGGTACGTTTTTTGCCTGCACTTAACATTCCGATGGATTTGCTCAAACAGGCAATCGATACATTTCTTGCAGTCTGTGCAGAATAAGAGGTGGATGCAATGAATCTTCAAAACAGAAGTTTTCTCAAATTATTGGATTATACGCCCGCGGAGATCGAGTATTTGCTTGATCTTGCCGCAGACCTCAAACAAAAAAAGAAAAACGGTATTCCGCACCGTCTTTGCGAGGGCAAAAACATTGCGCTCATTTTTGAAAAAACGAGTACGCGCACACGTTGCAGCTTTGAGGTTGCGGCGTATGATCTCGGCATGCACGCAACGTATCTCGATCCCAAAGCATCGCAGATCGGCAAAAAAGAAAGCATTGCAGATACCGCGCGTGTCCTGGGCAGAATGTATGACGGCATTGAATACCGCGGTTTTGGACAGGAAATTGTCGAAGAGCTTGCAAAGCATGCGGGTGTTCCCGTATGGAACGGATTGACCAACGAGTTTCATCCCACGCAGATTCTTGCGGACTTTTTGACCATCCGCGAGAAATTTGGCTCTTTGAAAGGCAAAAAGCTTGTCTATCTCGGTGACGCACGTTATAACATGGGCAATTCGCTGATGGTCGGCTGCGCCAAAATGGGTATTGACTTTGTCGCATGCGCACCCGCGGAATATTTCCCCGAGAAGTCCCTGCGTGACGCGTGTGAAAAGATTGCCGCCGAAACGGGTGCAAACTTGTCCTTTGTCGAAAATTCCGCAGAGGCGGTTGTGGGCGCTCACGTGCTTTACACCGACGTATGGGTTTCTATGGGCGAACCCGATGAGGTCTGGGAAAAACGTATCAAAGATCTGTCGCCGTATCGCATTACAAAAGAACTGATGGATATTGCGGGAGAGCAATGCCGCTTTATGCACTGTCTCCCTGCATTTCATGATCTCGGCACGGAGGTCGGCAAGCAGATTCACGACAGATTCGGCATCGATTGCATGGAAGTCACGGACGAAGTGTTTGAAAGCGATGCATCGATCGTTTTTGACGAGGCGGAAAACCGCATGCATACCATCAAGGCCGTTATGGCGGCTACTCTGCAGACATAATACGTATCAAATACCGTTGATCGATTATCAGCGGTATTTTTCGGAAACCAAGAAAACGTACCTGCTTTTTTGCAGGTACGTTTTTGATGATCAGAAATAGAATGCGGTTTCGGGAGGACGGATATCGGTCAATTTGCCGGTGTAATGGCGCAGTGTATGAACCTGATAGGGGTATTTTGCGCACT
>JAFQII010000046.1 GCA_017397605.1 Clostridia bacterium | reverse complement strand
TCCGATTACTATGCCGATATCCGCTACGAAGACCGTTTTGCCACAACGGTTCGCGTGTTAAATGGCATGTTGCAGGAGTCTAAGGTGCGCACCGAGTCCCGCGCGTTTATCCGTGTGTTTGACGGTGCGATGTGGTACTATGCTTCCACGACCGATCTGGACGCCGTGCAGGCGACGCTGGACGACCTTTATGCCGTTGCAACGCCCAATCCCGATATCGAGCCCCACCCCGTGGTTGCCAAGTTTGAGTGCAATCGCGACAAGCTTTCGACCTTTGCGGATGTTTCCGTGAGAAATATTCCGCTTGCGGACAAGCGAGACTTTTTGTGCTCGCACCTTCCGCTTCTGGCAGCGGATTCTTGCATGGTCATGCCGTCGGCAATGTACCTTGACCGCAACAGTTTGTTCCGTTTTGAGTCCTCGCTGGGCGCAGAAATCGAATACGACTATCAGGTTTGCGGTATGACGCTCGGCTGCGATATGGTGGAGGGCGACAAAAAGTTCTCTGCGCACTGGCAAAAGGGCGCAACCCGTTTTGACGAACTGCAAAACTTGCAGGAGGAGATCGCATCCGAGCTTGCAGAACAGGCGGAGTTTATGCGCAAGTCGATTCCCGTGACGGCAGGGGAGTATCCCGTTGTTCTGTCGCCGCAGGCGGCAGGCGTGTTTGCGCACGAGTCCTTTGGACACAAGTCCGAGTCCGACTTTATGCTCTCCGACCCGAGCATGCGTGAGGAATGGGCAATCGGCAAAACCGTCGGCTCGTCGATTTTGACGATCGCGGAGTGCGGCGAACATCTTGGTTCGGGTTACGTTCCTTATGATGACGAAGGTACCAAGGCGAGAAAGAACTATCTCATCAAGGACGGTAAGCTTGCAGGCAGATTGCACAGCGTCATGACCGCGGCAGTGCTTGACGAGGAGGTTACGGGCAACGCGCGTGCGATCAACTGCACGTTTGAGCCGATCGTCCGCATGACCAATACATATATCGAAGGCGGCGACTGCACGTTCGATGAGCTGATCTCGCCCATTCAAAAAGGTTATTACATCAAATCCATCAACCACGGCTCGGGCATGAGCACCTTTACGATCGCGCCCTCCGTCGCGTATGAGATCGTGGACGGCAAGCTGGGCGCACCCGTGCAGATTTCGGTTATCACGGGCAACGTGTTTGAGACGCTGGGGCTGATCGACGGCCTGTCCAAGGATGTCGAGATGCTTTCGTTTGTCACGGGCGGTTGCGGCAAAATGGAGCAGCATCCGCTTCCCGTCGGATTTGGCGGACCGTGCGTGCGTGTTTCCTGCATGAAGGTGCAGTAAGAAAGGAGCGAAACAGATATGGAAAAAGAATTTCTGACCACCAAAGCGGGCTCGATTACGCTCAACGTAACTGCGGGCCGCATTGACTCCTATCGCCGCAAGGATGAGACACAAAATACCGTCCGCGTGTACGAGGACGGCAAAATCGGCATTGCAGGCTCGCTGGGCGAAGCGGATGTTGACAAGCTGACCGCCGACGCGACGGAAGCACTTTCCAACGGAATTCCGTATCCCTGCAAATTGGAAACGAACAAAGGCGAACTGCATACCGAGTGCGAGATCATTCCGCAGGCGGAATTTTTGACGACCATGCAACGCCTGCTGGATCGCATTTCCGAAGCATGTCCGCGCTTTGCGATCAGCAACAAAATCAAGCTGGCGCATTTCGCATCGACTTATCAAAACAGCAACGGCGCAGATCTCGCCGCATCGGACAGCTATTTGACGCTCTCACTGATTTTCCAAAACAAGGGTGCGGGTAATCTGTTTGACTGCGCTTATGGTGTGCAGACGCGTCACTATGACGAGGACGCGATCGTTGCGGATTGCAAAAAAATGCACGACGCATTCTATACGCCTGCGGACATTGAGGCGGGCGAGTATCCCGTGTTCTTTATGCCTGGCGAGATTCTCTCGTCCATGATCAATCCGTTTGTCGGCGAGCTCTATGTCTCGGGTGCGTCGTTGTTGAGCGGAAAGCTCGGTCAAAAGATCGCAAACGACTCGTTTACGCTGTGCGACGACCGCAATCCCGAAACCAATCCGGGTGCTTGTTTCTTTGATGATGAGGGTCAGGTCGCACCCGACTACCGCCAGACATTCATCAAGGATGGCGTGCTGACCAATGTGATCGTCTCCAAAAACTCGTCTGCAATGTTTGGCTTGCCTTCTGCGGCAACCTCCTCGTCCGCGTATGACGGCGTGCCGTCGATCGGCTTTAACGGTTTTTATGTAACGCCGACTGCGGAAAGGGTCGTACAGCTTGCACCCGGCAAAGCCGTTCTCGTCGGCATGGCATCGGGCGGCGACATGACGCCCGACGGACATTATGCAACGCCTGTTCAGCTCGCGTACCTCGTTGAAAACGGCGAGATCGTCGGCAAATTGCCCGACATCAGCATCGCAGGAGATTTCTTTGACCTGATCGGCAAAAACTATCTCGGCACAGTGCAAAACGCGTTCTTACCGTCTATGGAAAGCGCATTTATGGCATGTAAGATGCAAGTAAGTAAATAAGCAGAATGAACAAAAGGACGCGCATGCGTCCTTTTTTCTTCCCAAAAGCGACAGCTTTCGGCATCGAGTTTTTCGGGTTCCAACCCCTTTTTTCAAAAAGGGGTTGGCAGGGATTCTTAAGGGACGGCGCCCCTTAAGCGTTCTCCCTCTCAAAAACACTTGCTCACGCGGTGCTTCTGGCAGGAATCGATGTTGCCGCAGCGGTAGCAGAGCTCGTTGGCGTGGCCGCCGTCGGCAAAGAATCCGACGATGTTATTTACGGTCGTTTCGGCGATGTTCTCGAGCGCTTCCTCGGTCAAAAAGGCTTGGTGCGAGGTCACGATGACGTTGGGCATCGAAATGAGACGCGCCAGCGTATCGTCGTCGATGATGTGCCCCGAGCGGTCTTCAAAAAAGATGTCTGCTTCTTCCTCGTAGACGTCGATGCAAGCCGCGCCGATCTTGCGGGACTTGATTCCTTCCAAAAGAGCTTGCGAATCCACCAACGCGCCGCGCGAGGTGTTGATGAGCACCAC
>JAFQII010000045.1 GCA_017397605.1 Clostridia bacterium | reverse complement strand
TACGTCGCATCGATCAAGCTGGGTGTTGAAACCGACACCGAGGACGTGACGGGTGAAATTCTCCGCACGCACGAGGGTGCACTCCCCTCTTTTGAAGAATTCTCCGCCGCGGCAAGTGCCTTTGTCGGCGAGATCAAGCAGATTCCCCCGATGTATTCCGCGCTCAAAAAAGACGGCATCAAGCTGGTCAACCTCGCGCGTGAAGGCATCGAGGTGGAGCGCGAGGCACGAACGGTGTTCATTCATTCGCTCGAAACGTACGAGCAAAACGGCGAGTTCTTTATGCGCGTGCATTGCTCACGCGGAACGTACATCCGCACGCTGTGCGCCGACATCGGGCGCGCGCTGGGCTGCGGTGCGTGCATGAGCTCCTTGCGCCGTGTTTCCGTCGGGCAGTTTGACGAGACGCAAAGCATTCCGCTTGACGTGTTGCGCGATTTTACGCCCGAGCAGGTCGCGGAGCGGCTCATTCCGATCGAAACGCTGTTTGCACATTTGCCCGAGGTCAGGCTCCCCGCCTTTTTCGGCAAGCTCTACGCGCACGGCGAGCGCATTCGGCTCTCCAAAATCAGACTCAAAGCCGAACGCCTTGACCGTTTTCGCGTCTACACCCCCGAGGGCCGCTTTACCATCGCGGAAGTGACCGAATACGGCGGGCATCTGCAGCTTGGCGCAAAAATTTATTTTTAAAACGCGTTGTGACATCTTTTGACAGAAGACTGTGGTATACTTTTGGTGTACCGCAGTTTTTTTGTGGAAAGAGGAAACGCTTAAGAACCTTTCTTAAAAGAAAGGTTCTTAAGAATCTCCAAAGAAATTTAATGCCCGAGACTATCGTCTCGGGAAAACAAATTACAATTTGCGTCAGCAAATTGTTACCTTCGCTTTTGCGAAGCAAAAATATCACTCGCCGTAGGCGAATATCACACGCGAAGCGTATATCGCTCGAACAAGACGCAGTCGCAGTGCGAATATCACTGCGACCGCAGGGAGCTCAGAAAGGATGTCAAAAGATGCGTTTGCCCAAACGACAAAAAAGCGAAAAGATCGTGCAGCTTCCCATTGAGGAACTGATGCCCAACCCGATGCAGCCGCGCAAGCAGTTTGACGAGTACGCACTGCGCTCGCTGGCAAGCAGCATCGGCACGCACGGAATGCTCCAGCCGATCGCGGTGCGCCGGCATGAGGCAACGCCGTTTGCGGATGCACCCGACGCGCCGACGTTTGAGATCATCGCGGGTGAGCGCCGCTGGCGCGCGGCAAAGCTTGCGGGACTGCTGTACGTTCCGTGCGTCATCCGGGACGCCGACAAAACACTCTCTGCGGAGCTGGCGCTGATCGAAAACCTGCAACGGAGAAACCTCGGGTATTTTGAAGAAGCGGAAGCGATCCGCAACCTGTTGTTGATGACCTCGATGCCGCAAAACGAGCTGGCGATGCGGCTTTCGATGAGCCCGTCGGCGCTGTCAAACAAACTGCGTCTGCTCGCACTCTCGGACGCGGACCGCGCCCTGATCGCAGAGCACGGGCTGAGCGAACGACATGCACGCGCCGTCTTGCGCATTCGTGACGAGCAGGCGAGAAAAAACGCCGTGCTGCAGATCGCAAACGAGGGGCTGTCTGCATCGGAATCCGAACGGCTGGCGGACAAGCTCAACGGCATGCAAACGGACTTTGTTCCCCAAAAAGCCGAAAAGCCCGAAAAGAAAAAACGCATCTGCCTGATCAAAGACGTGCGTTTCTTCTTTAACACCCTCGACCGCGCCGTTTGCCTGCTCAAGGAAGCGGGCTTTGATGCCACGCAGGAGCGCGCCGAGGTCAACGGCGGTTATGAAATCCGACTGTTTGTCCCCAAGGGGTAGCACTTCTTCAAAAAATGTTAAAATCTTTGTCAAAAACCGTTGAAAAATATTTTGTTTGTGTTATAATGTCAGTGTATGTTGTTTTGAGAAACGAGGTTTGACATTATGGCACGACGCGAAGGGTTTGACAACCAAAAATACATCGAGCTGCAATCCAAAAATATCCGCGACCGCATTGACGCATTTGGCGGCAAGCTGTACATGGAGTTTGGTGGCAAGCTGTTTGATGACTACCATGCATCGCGCGTTCTGCCCGGCTTTGAGCCCGACAGCAAACTGAGCATGCTGTGTGCATTGCGCGACCAGGCGGAAATCGTCATTGCGATCAACGCCGCCGATATCGAAAACAACAAGTACCGCAGTGATTTGGGGATCACCTACGACAAAGAGGTTTTGCGCCTGATCGACAGCTTTCGCTCTGTCGGCTTGCACGTCGGCAGTGTCGTACTGACACGTTACAGCAACCAGCATGCGGCAAGCGTGTTTGAAAAAACGCTCTGCAGCCTCGGCATCAAGGTCTATCACCACTACCATATCGAAAACTACCCCTCGGACGTGGCACACATCGTCAGCGAGGACGGTTTCGGCAGAAACGACTACATCGAGACGACACGTTCGCTGGTCGTGATCACCGCGCCCGGTCCGGGCAGCGGCAAAATGGCGGCATGCCTGTCTCAGCTTTATCACGATCACAAGCGCGGTATTCAGGCAGGATACGCAAAATTTGAGACCTTTCCGATCTGGAACCTTCCGCTCAAGCACCCCGTCAACCTCGCCTATGAGGCGGCAACGGCGGACCTCGCGGACATCAATATGATCGACCCGTACCACCTCGAGGCGTACGGCAAGCTTGCGGTCAACTACAACAGAGATATTGAGATTTTCCGCGTGCTGGACGCGATGATGACCAAAATTTTTGGCAAATGCCCCTACAAGAGCCCGACGGACATGGGCGTCAACATGGCAGGCTATGCCATTTATGACGACGAGGCGGTCAGCGAGGCATCCCGTCAGGAGATCGTGCGCAGATATTTTAAAACCGCTTGCGCACGCTGCAGAGGTAAGGCAGAGCTTGACGAGATCCGCAAGATCGAGCTTTTGATGGACGAAGCAGGCGTCGCGCCCACGGACCGAGCACCCGTTTTGCCCGCAAGAGCGGTCGCAGAACGTACGGGCACGCCCGCGGTGGCGATCCGTCTTCCCGACGGTCACATCGTCACGGGCAAAACGACCGATCTGCTGGGTGCTTCCTCTGCGGCAATGCTCAACGCGCTCAAGTACATCGCAGGCATTCCCGACGAAATTATGCTGATTTCTCCCGATATCATTGAGCCCATCATGGCGCTCAAAACCGATCATCTCGGCAGCAAAAACCCCCGCATGCACACCGATGAGCTCTTGCTCGCCCTCTCCATTTGCGCAGTCAACGACGACTTTGCAAAACGCGCGATGGGCGCAATCGGCGCAATCCGCGGCAGCGAGGTG
>JAFQII010000044.1 GCA_017397605.1 Clostridia bacterium | reverse complement strand
TTGCTGCATAACGAGCATGTCTCTTGCCTTTGCGGCGTTGTCTTCCAAAAACACGCCGATATCCTTGGAGGAACAGTGGATCTCCTCCAATACCGCAAGAGCATCGGGAACGTTGCCTGCCGCAACCGCGGAATAATATGCAACGATTTGGTCTGCATCGGCAATTCCCAAGCGGTCACGGACCGATTGCGCCGTAACGGCGTGTCCCTCGCCGACACCGGACGTACATGCCTCCAAAATCGAAAGTCCGTCACGTAAAGCGCCGTCCGCAAGACGGGACAGAAGCTCTGCCGCGCCTTCGCCGAGCGGGATATTCTCTTCTTTGGCAACATAACGCAAACGGTCGGCGATGATTTCCTCGCTCAATCGGTTGAAATCAAATCGGATACATCTCGAAATGATCGTAGCGGGAAGCTTGTTAAGCTCTGTGGTCGCAAGAATAAAGGCAATGTATTCGGGCGGCTCTTCCAACGTTTTGAGCAAAGCGTTGAATGCACCCGAGGAAAGCATGTGAACCTCGTCGATGATATAAACACGCTTTTTGAGCACAGACGGGGGATAGACGACTTCGTCACGCAGCTCGCGGATGTCATCGACACCGTTGTTGCTGGCAGCGTCAATTTCCAACACATCTGTTGCGGTGCCCGAATCAATTGAGGTACAAGCATAACAGCAGTTGCAAGGATTGCCGTTTACGGGGTTGTCGCAGTTGATTGCTTTTGCAAGAATTTTTGCAGTGGATGTTTTGCCCGTACCGCGTGTACCGCAAAACAAATACGCGTGGGAAACGCGGTTTTCCTCGCATTGCATGCGCAAAATTTTTGTAATATGCTCTTGACCTGAGATCTCATCAAATGTTCTCGGTCTCCATTTTCGGTATAACGCTTGGTACAATGATTTTCACCTCCTGCAAAAATACGGGATACGCAATATGACCATACAGCCAAGTTCGAACAAAATTCACATCCGTAAAACCTTGATCTGCCTCAAAACAGGCAACCCCGCGGCACATCCGCAGATCTGATTAATTCTGCTTGGTTCCCCACCAGACATGATTCACAGGGGCGAATTGCGCAGGACCCATTTCTCAACGGCTTCGCAAGGATGCGGCGACACAAACAATGTCCTCAATTTGGCATATCACCCCTGCTGGAGCGGATTGCAGGTACAAGGCACCGCTAACTCCCCGGATAGTATGGCCATATTCCATATCCCGTTTGACCGATATAGTATACCATAAAAATCTTCTGTTTGCAAGTACGTTTTGCAAATTTCATACAAAAAAATTCCTGCAAAAAAACTATCCCAAAAACAGTTTATAACATTGACAAAACAAAAGAAAAAATGTATAATACATCTGTTATGTTATGCAAACGAACGAGAGGGGATAGTATAGGTGGACTTTAAGACAATCAAAAAACGTTTTTTTTCCTCCGCAAAAGAGTGTGACTGGCTTTGCGAGCTTGGTCAAAAAGGTTACTTGCTGGTCGCAAAGACCGAAAACGCATATACATTTGAGTTGACACAGCGCGCTTTGTATTACAGTGTCGAATGGCTGGATCAGTCGCCCGAGTGCGAGGAGTCATTGGATTATTTTAAAAGCCGCAAAGAGAACGGTGTCGAGCTTGCGACAACATATTCTCTGTGGGCATATTTTGTTTCCGCAAAACCGATCGAGACATCCGACGAGGCAAAACAGCGCATTGCAATCCGCTATCGAAACACAGCTTTTTGGCTTTGCTTGGCAGATCTTGTTACCGCTGTTCTGATTGGATATCATTTGGCAATCCGTCCGTTTTTGGAGTCGAATTCCGTTGTTCCGGAGTCGCCGATGCTTGAGACCTCGAGCAATCACTTTATGCAGTTGCTTTACCGTTTGTGGTTCGGTGCAGAAAAGATCTTCTATTTTTATACGGATCTTTGTACGGGCATTTTCGGCAATACCAAGGCGGCATTTACGTTGGGTATTTTGATTCCGCTTGCGATTGTTCTGTCTGTTCTCTCTGCGCTTTGGATCCGCGAGTGGCGCAGAAACGCACCCCCGAAAAATAAGAATACCGAGGAGGATATGCAAAATGTTTGCCAAGAGCCAGAAGCATCAGGAAAAGCTGAAGACAATCTGTGAGAAGTTTTCCCTTGAGGTTGTTTACGAACCCGAGGATATCGAAGACCGCCTGCTTTCCCGCTCCGATACCAGCCGCCCCGGTCTTCCGCTTGCGGGATTTTTTAAAGATTTTGAAAACGAACGTATCCAGATCATCGGCAATATGGAGCACAGCTATCTGTCCTCTCTGTCGCTGGAACGCAGACGTGCATCCTTGGAGGCGTTCTTCTCGCACAACGTTGTCATGGTGATCGTGACGGCGGGGCTTCCGATCTTTCCCGAAATGGTAGAGTTGGCTTGCAAATACCGTACGCCGCTTTACCGCTCGGAAAACAGAACCTCCAATCTCGTTTCCTCGCTCACGGCTGAGCTCAACGTGCTTCTCGCCGACCGAATCACAACGCACGGCGTTTTGGTCGAGGT
>JAFQII010000043.1 GCA_017397605.1 Clostridia bacterium | reverse complement strand
TCTTTGGTCACCGTGCCGTCTCCCTTGACCGCCGCAAAGTCGCGGACGCGCTTGAGAAAACGGTTGGCGATACGGGGCGTGCCGCGCGAGCGCTTGGCAATTTCCAGTGCGCCCTCGGGCAAAATCGGTGTGTTCAGAATCCCCGACGAACGCGTGACGATGCGCGCCAGTTCCTCGGGCGGATACAGCTCCAGACGGAACGACATGCCGAAGCGGTCGCGCAGCGGCGCGGAAAGCTGTCCTGCTCTCGTGGTTGCACCGATCAGCGTAAACGGCTTGAGCGGAATGCGGATCGAACGCGCGGACGGGCCTTTGCCCATCATCAAGTCAAGGCAATAGTCTTCCATCGCGGGATACAGCACCTCTTCGACCTGCTTGGGCAGGCGGTGGATCTCGTCGATGAACAGAATGTCATTGCGCTCTAACGTGGTCAGCAATGCCGCAAGGTCGCCTGCTTTGGCGATCGCAGGGCCCGACGTGATCTTGAGATTGACGCCCAACTCCGATGCGATGATGCAGGAAAGCGTCGTTTTGCCCAAGCCCGGAGGGCCAAACAGCAATACGTGGTCGAGCGCCTCCTGACGTGCGGTTGCGGCTTCGATATAAATTTTGAGGTTTGCCTTGAGTTTTTCCTGGCCGACGTACTCCTCGAGCGTTTTCGGACGGAGGGACAGCTCGGTTTCACTGTCGTCGGTGGTGTATTCCGTAGAGGTGAAACGGCTCTCGAAATCAAAGTCGTCGTTTCCGTATGTGGGAATTTTGGTGTTGATCGGCATAAGGCACCTACTTTGCTAAAATGCGGAGTGTTTCCGCGATCATATCCTCCAAGGGAAGGCGCGGATTGACATTTTTGAGCGCTTCCTTGACCTGCTCGCGGGAGAAGCCGTACAGCGATAGCGTGTCGATGACCTGCGAGACGACAGCGCCCGATGCGGCTTTGCCGCCCGATGTCGGAACGGATGCGGCGCTCGGAAGTCCGTCCGCGATCTTGTCCTTGAGCTCCAGAATGACGCGCTGTGCGGTTTTGGTGCCCACGCCCGGTGCGCGCGCGATCGCTTTGTAATCACCGTCTGCACATGCGCGGATGAGTTCCTCGGCTGTCAAAACCGACAAAATGGCGCCTGCGCCCTTGGGCCCGATGCCCGAAACGGAGATCAGCTTGCGGAATAAATCGAGCTCCTCTTCCGTCGCAAAGCCGTACAGCTCTGCCGCATCCTCGCGCAGAGCGAGATGGGTGTAGAGCAATGCTTCTTTTTGCAATTTGTCCGACAGCGACGCAAAGGTCGATGCGGGGATCGTCAGCTTGTAGCCGACACCGCCGCAGTCCAGCACGGCGAGATTCTGTTGCAAAACGGCAAGTGTGCCGCGAAGATAATAAAACATCGTGCGCTCCTTTTAATAGTGGTGCATGGCAGAACTGCCGTGGCAGATCGCCACCGCGATCGCGTCCGCCGCGTCGTCGGGACGGGGCGTTTCCTTCATGTGCAGGTACTGGCGCACCATGTACATGACCTGCTGTTTTTCAGCTCTGCCGTAGCCTACGACGGCACTTTTGACCTGCAACGGGGTGTATTCGTAGATCGGGATGTGTGCTTGGTCTGCGGCAAGCAGAATCACGCCTCTTGCCTGCGCAACGTCCACTGCGGTTTTTTGGTTGTTGTTAAAGAACAGTTCCTCGACGGACATGCAATCGGGACGGTGGCGGTCGATCAGTTCTTTCATCCCCGCATAGATCTCCGACAGACGGTGCTCCAAAAGCTGGTGCGCCGCTGTGGTGATACAGCCGTATTCCAGACAGCGGAAATTGCCGCCGACACATTCCACCACGCCGTAGCCCACGATGGCGACGCCGGGGTCGATTCCGAGGATGACCATACCGCTTGCATTCTCCTTTTTGACGAGAGGGGACATTAACCCCTTTTAATTAAATCATTATATCATATAATGATACTTTCGTCAAGAACTACCCGTCAAAAAACACGTTTCATTTTTTGTTTTTTTGTGTCCGAAACGTAAAAAACATCTTGCTTTTTATATACGCATGGGCTATAATGAGAATTACAAACAAAACGAATGGAGATTTGCGAGATGAAACGTATCCTGACTGCGATTTTGGCATTGCTGATGCTTTGCACGCCGTTTGTTCTTGCCTCCTGCGGAGAAGAAACGCAGAGCGAGGCGGAGAAGGCTCCTGCCGAAGAAAGCAAGGATGAGGCGCTGGTTCCCTCGCTGGGGAAGACCGACAAATACAGCGGCAAGACCTTGCGCATTCTGACCACGGGAGAAAACTGGACGTTTGGCAAAGAGCCGCTCGGTGCAACCGAGACCAACTCCGAGCCGGTCAACAACGCATGCTATGAGCGTTTTGTGCAATTGGAGAATGCGTACGGCATCACGGTTGCGACGGAGTTTACCGTCGAGGGCAGTGATTTTACCGCAGAAGTGCGCAACGACCGTATTGCGGGCACAGTGGACTACGACGTGGTCTGCAACGGATTGCAATGGATGTCTCCGCTTGCTACGGAAGGCTATTTTTTGGACTATCTTTCTATTGGCGACTCGCATCTTGACCTGAATGCAAGCTGGTGGGATGCCGCCTGCCAGGAGGATATGACGATTGCGGGACGATTGTTTTTTGCTACGGGCGACATCATTTTGATGGACGACGAATACACGTACGCGGTGTTCTACAACAAGGATCTCGCGGACGAAAACAATATCGAGGATCTCTCGCGTGCGGCGCTCGAAAATAAATGGACGCTCGATTTGATGTACGAGACGGCGCTCACCGTTTCTGCTCCCGACGGCGACGGCATCATGGACGTCACCACCGATGACACCTGGGGCTTGGTCGGCTGGATGTACGATATCTACAATCTGATCGTCTGCTGTGATGCGCCGATCGTTGACAAAAATGAGCAGGGCATTCCTGCGTTTGCTGTGACAAACGAGCGCAACATCCGCGCATTTGAAAAAGCAAACGAGATGTTTAGCGACAAGACGGTTACTGCCAGAGTCGAGGATTTTTATGCATGGAACTCCCCCGATGCGGGCAATGTTCATGCGCAGTTCTACAACGGCAAGGCGATGTTTGTCGTCGACACCATCCATGCGGTCAACAGCGACGATCTGCGTGAGGCGGATTTCCGCTACGGTATTCTGCCGATGCCCAAATACGACGAGACGCAGGAGACATACCGCACGCCGGTCAATCCGTATTCGTTCTTTGTTCTCTCGATCATGGACACCTGCACGGACACGGATTTTGTGACCTTTGCGCTGGAGGCGATGGCGTACCTCGGCGAAAAGCAGGTTACGCCCGAATACTATGACCGTACGCTCAAATACAAGCGTTTCCCCGACGATACCGATTCGTCTGAGGTGCTGGACATCATCTTCTCCAACCGCCTCGTTGACATCGCAATCGCGTATAACTGGGACGATTGCACGTTCTACTACCAGAACGCGATCTGGTCGGGCAACGATATCGTCAGCTATATGGAAAGCCGCCGCGGCGCATTTGAAGCCGCCATGCAGCAAACCCTTGACGGCTTTGCGGACACACTGGAATAAAAGAAAAGCGCTTGCTTCGGCAGGCGCTTTTGACATCCAAGCGTCAAAAGCAAGGGAAATTGTAAAAAAACGGTTGATTTTTTGAACGCTTTGGTGTATACTGGTCTCGACTGAAAGTTAATTTGGAGGTAAATCTATGAAACGCATTTTCTGTTTGCTGCTCGCGGCACTGATGCTGGTGAGCGCAGTCGTTTTGTGCGCTTGCGGCGATGAGGAAGAAGAATCCTCTGTCGTGACGGACGAAAAGCCCAAGGAGGACGAGGCGCTTGTTCCTACGCTGGGCAAGACCGATGTACACAAGGGCAAGGCGCTGAGAGTTCTTTCTTCGTACGAAGAAGGCATCATGTTCTGCAAAGAGCCGTTTGGCGCGACCGAGACCAACTCCGAGCCTGTCAATGAGGCGTGCCTGGATCGTCTGACTATGCTGGAGCAGGAGTACGGCATCAAGGTTGAGGCAGAGTTTATCGATCCTTGGGGAACGATCCTCGACCGTGTCGAGCAGGACTATTTGACCGGCACGACGAGCTATGACATCGTCAGCACGGGTCTGATGGATCTTGCAAACCTTGCGGCGCAGGGATTTTTCTTGGACGTCAATTCGATCGAGAATTCCAATTTGCACCTGAACGAATCCTGGTGGGACTCCGTTTCGCACAAGGATATGAGCATCGCGGGCAAGCTGTTCTTTTTGACCGGCGACTTGCTGGTTATGGACGACGAGTACACCACCTGCATGTTCTACAACAAGGGCCTGGTCAACGATTACCGTTTGGATAACCCGTCCGACCTCGTTTTGCAGGGCACCTGGACGCTGGACAAAATGTATGAGATGGCGCAGACTGTTGCGCACGATGAGGATGACGGCGTGATGTCCGTTACGGGCGACGATGTCTGGGGTATTGTGTGCGTGCTGTTTGATACTTACAAGCTTGTTATGGGCGCGGATGCACCGCAGGTCGTCAAAAACGATCAGGATCTCCCCGAGCTCAAAATGGACGCGGAGTACAACATCAAGGCGTTTGAAAAAGTCAAAGAGATTATGAAAGACAAGACCGTCACTGCGGTCCGCGAAGATTACTATGCATGGGATAACCCCGATGCAAGCATAGTTGTCAATCAGTTCTACGACGGTAAGGCATTGTTTATGATGAACGTCGTTTCCGCCGTCAACAGCACCGAGATGCGCGAGGCAAACATCAGCTACGGTATTCTCCCGATGCCCAAGTTTGACGAAAACCAGGAGAACTATGCGACGACCAACGACCCATACCGTTTCTATTGCGTATCTATCATGCAAAACACGCCCGACGTGGAGTTTGTGACCTTTGCGCTGGAAGCCATGGCATACCTCGGCGAAAAGATGGTTACGCCCGAGTACTATGACCGTACGCTCAAGTACAAGCGTTTCCCCGATGATACCGATTCTCCCGAGATTCTGGACATCCTGTTCTCCAACCGTCTGATCGATATCTCGGTTGCGTACAACTGGGACGACTGCATCCAGTACTACAACAACATCATGTTTGGCAACGGCGACGTTGTCAGCTACGTCGAAGGCAAGCGCAGTGCGTTTGAAGCGGCGATGCAACTGACACTGGACGACTTTGCGGGACTGGGCATATAAGATAAACCGATTGGGGCTGATCAATTCAGCCCCTTTTTTGCGCTTTTTTCCTGCAGAAATTCCCAAAACCCTATTGATTTTTGTTTGGGAAACTTGTATAATAAAGAGTGGAAAAATAATTTTTTCAAATATATCTTACAGGAGTATCAAATGAAAGCGATCATTAACGGAAAATTGATTCTCAAAGACCGCATTCTGGAAGGCAAGGCGCTGTTGTACTCCGATGTCATCGAGGGCATCGTGGACAACGACAAGGTTCCTGCCGATGCGGAAGTGATCGACGCCAGCGGCAAGTACGTTGCACCCGGTCTGATCGACCTGCACATTCACGGCTACCTCGGCAAGGACGTCTGTGACGGCACCGAGGAGAGCTTGCGCACGATCTGCGAGGGCATCGTTGCAAACGGCGTTACGGGCTTTTTGCCCACGACCATGACCGTCGATATGAAGGTCATCAAGGGCGCTCTGGAGTGCTGCCGTGCGCTCAAGGAGGAGAGCAAGACCTGGAACGGCACGACCATTCTCGGCGTACACGCAGAAGGTCCGTTCATCAACCCCAAAAAGAAGGGCGCGCAGAACCCCGACTACATTCTCAAACCCGATGCGGCGTTTGTCAAAGAATATGCTGACATCATCAAGATCATTTCTCTGGCACCCGAAATGGACGAGGATTTTGCGGCAATCTCCGAGATCCGCCGCGACACCGACGTCATCATGTCGATGGGCCACACCGACGCGGACTATGACACCGCAATGGCTTCCACCAACGTCGGTATCCGTCATGCAACGCATTTGTTTAACGCAATGAGCCCCCTGGCACACCGCGGCGCAGGCGTTGTCGGTGCTGCGCTGAATTCCGACGTGACCGCAGAGCTGATCGTGGACACCTTCCACGTCAACCCCGCTCTGTACAAAATGGTCTACAAAATGAAGGGTGACAAGCTCTGCTTCATCACCGACTGCCTCCCCGCAGGCGGTCTGCCCGAGGGCGAGTACACGCTCGGCGGTCAGAAATTTATCTCCAAGGGCATCGAGTGCCGTCTGCCCGACGGTACGATCGCAGGCTCGGTT
>JAFQII010000042.1 GCA_017397605.1 Clostridia bacterium | reverse complement strand
GGAACTGGGTGTCAGCGTCATCACCGTGGAGCACGCGTACGCGATTTTGTGTGACGAGGGCTATGCGGAGGCGCGCCAGCGCAGCGGTTATTATGTCATCTACCGCGCGGGGGAACTGCTCTCCGTGGCAGAACCGCCTTTGCAAAGCGCAATCCCGCCGCGCACGCACGCTTCCGACAGTACGTTTTCATACGCACAACTGGCAAAAACGATGCGCAAGGTGCTTGCGGATTACGGCGAACGTGTTTTGATCAAGTCACCCAATCATGGGTGCGCGGAGCTTCGCACGGCGATCTCTGCGTATCTTGCACGCAGTCAGGGCATTTCGGTGCGTGCGGAGCAGATCATCATCGGTTCGGGCGCGGAATATTTGTACAGCCTGCTTGCGCAATGGTTTCGGACAAAGCGCGTATTTGCATTGGAAGACCCGTCGTACGAAAAAATACGCCGCGTCTACCTTGCCAACGGCATCGAATGTGACCTGCTGGAGCTGGGTGCGGACGGCATCAAAAGCGGCGCATTGGCGCGCACAAACGCTACGGTTTTGCACATCACGCCGTTTGAAAGCTATCCCAGCGGTGTAACGGCAAGTGCCTCCAAGCGTGCGGAATATCTGCACTGGGCGGAAAAGCGCCAAGGTATTTTGATCGAAGACAACTACAACGCCGAGCTGTCTGTTTCGACCAAAAACGAGGACACGCTGTTTTCGCTGTCCAAAAACGGCTCTGTCATCTATCTCAACACCTTTTCGCAGACGGTTGCGCCGTCTCTGCGCGTGGGCTATATGGTGTTGCCCGAGCGCTTGACTGCGGATTTTGACAAAGAATTGGGCTTTTATTCCTGCACCGTGCCCGTGTTTGATCAATACGTCCTCGCCGAGCTGTTGCAAAGCGGCGACTTTGAGCGCCATATCAACCGCGTGCGCCGTTTCAAACGCAAAAATGCCTAACTGGTTATATCAAAAACTCCCCAACTGGATATTTACATATTACCAAAATGCGGTATACTAACATGCGTAAATATCCATTGGGGAGTTGTTTTTTATGTCTTATCCGAGAGTTTTGACGGTGCAGGACATTTCCTGCGTGGGGCAGTGCTCGCTGACCGTTGCATTGCCGATCATTTCCGCATGCGGTGTGGAGACCTGCGTGTTGCCTTCCGCCGTGCTGTCCACCCATACGGGCGGTTTTTCGGGCTTTACGTTCCGTGATCTGACGGACGATATGTCCGGGATTTTGGCACATTGGCAAAAAGAAAAGATCACGTTTGGCGCGATCTATTCGGGTTATCTCGGCAGTACCAAGCAGATTAAATATGTTTCGGACATTTTTGACGGCGTCGCGGCGGAACATTGCGTCAAGGTCGTCGACCCTGCGATGGCAGACCACGGCAAGCTGTACTACGGCTTTGATATGCCGTTTGTCGAGGCGATGAAAACCCTCTGTGCCAAAGCGGACTATTTATTGCCCAACCTCACCGAGGCGTGCTTTTTGACCGATACGCCCTACACCGAGACGTACGACCGCGCGTTTATCGATGAACTGTTGCAAAAGCTTTGCGCGCTCGGCTGTAAAAACGTGATTTTTACGGGTGTTTCGTACGAAGCGGGCAAAACGGGTGTCGTCGTGTACGAAAACGGCGTGTACAACTATTATGAGCACGAGCTTTTGCCCAACAGCTGTCACGGCACGGGTGATATCTATGCATCGGCCTTTGTCGGCTCGCTCATGCGCGGCAAGAGCGCATTTGAAGCCGCACGCATCGCCGCGGATTTTGCGGTCTCGTGCATCCGCTACACGGCGGATTTGAAAGACCACTGGTACGGCGCGGCATTTGAACCCATGCTGGGCGGCTTGATCGAAGCATTAAAATAAAAGCAGAAAAACAGGGACGCGCGAACACGAGGTGTTCTTTGCACGTCCCTGCTTTTTAGTTTTCTTTCTTTTTGCCAAAATACTTTTTGGCGTACTCGCGGATGGGGTTGTCCGTGCCGTTGAGGGCTTTTTTGATATTGCCCGCGTGCTTGATCAAAATGATTGCACTCGCAACCGAGCAGATCAGCGCCAACACCAGACTGCCGTGCTTGACACCCATATAGATCGGGAACACGATGCCCGCGTAGTAGGGAAGGATCACGCTGTAGTTGACGATGAACATCAACACCGTTCCCGTTGTCAACAAAAATAGAAACATCAACGGACTGGACGCGAGAACGAAACCGCCGAACGCCGCAAGCCCCTTGCCGCCCTTGAACTTGAGATAAAACGGAAACACATGTCCGACAACCGCACTGCATCCCGCAATTGCGCCGGCAAATGCCTGCGCAGGGAACAGAATCTCCGCCAGCTTGACCGCCAAAAACGCTTTGAAGATATCAAACGCCATGACGATCGCACCGTATTTTTTGCCGAAATTGAGCAAAACATTGGTTGCGCCGAGGTTGCCTGTGCCCGTGTTGCGGATGTTTTTTTGTTTGATGCGGGAAATCAGCGCGGCGGGATTGAGCGAGCCGAGCAGATAGCCCAAAAGAATGCTGAGTGCGATTTTCATAAAAATAACCCTTTCTAATGGTTCAAATCTTAT
>JAFQII010000041.1 GCA_017397605.1 Clostridia bacterium | reverse complement strand
GTAATGTCGCCGTCGGTAAAGCTCTTGGATTTCCATGCTTTATACAGCGGATTGTGCATCATCGCGCGCGAGTCAATCGACAAAAAGACGTTTTTGCCCTCGGAGGAACGCTCAAAACGCATATGCTCGCCAAGCCAGCTTTCGACCCGGCGCCGCTCGTCATCGTAAGAACGGGCGCTTTTTCCCTTATAGTCATCGCGGCTTTTAAAGCCGTAGACGTAGAACTCACGCATGTACGCACGTACACGTTCAAAATTTTTGATCAATTCCTTATATGCAGACATGCATGACTCCTTTCGGTGTTATTTGCGGTCAAATTTGGTTTTGAGACGTTCGGTTTCTCGTTTTAAGCGCTCCTTTTCACGAACGATAAAATGGCGAAGCTGTTTTTTGTGATGGCACAGCTTTTCGTCGCAGTGCTTGCAGGAAAGGCACGCATTGGTTTCTTCGGAGAACCGTTCGGGATGCATACGGTAAGTCACTTCCCAACGGATCAAAAGCAAAAGCGACAAAGCAAGCAAGCTCCACGTGAACCAGCTCGGAATCAAGACCAGCGGTGTAAACATCATGGCAAAATCCCAATTGTAGATTCGGCAATCCGTACAGCACCGATTTTTAAGAAACCAAGTCTGAAACGGACAGAAAAATAGGATGCAAACCATATCGCAAACGCCATACGCAAGGCTGATCAGCATCAGAATGCCGCTGTCAATCCAACCCAAAGCATACAAAAGCCCTATTAAACCGTTTAGTGCAAACCACGCGGCGGCAGCGGCAAATGTTCGTTGCCACGAAATCAGTTTGGGCTTGCTTTGACCTGTAGGCCTATAGTTTTTTGAGAACTGCTTTTGGCACCCCATGCTCTCAATTTTCGCGGGAAAGAAGCGCAAAGCAATTTCGACAGCATAGGCGATCCAGATCAATCCCAGTACCAAAGGAATCTCATCGTATCCGCCAAACGGTTCTCCGGTGTTTTCTATGCGATTGACAATATATAAGACAAGCGCCGCCAAAAAGAACAACGAACGCAATACAAGCTTGCCGTAATGCATAGTCGAAGTTTTTGACAGTTTTCTTCTTTTATCTTGGTTCGTGTTCAAAATAATACTCCAAATTATGTATTGCTTTATTATATCACAATCTTTTGAACTTTGCAACAAACAGAGCATGTTTTCGCGGTCGTTTTTTCTTGACAAATGTTTATGGATTATGGTATACTCCTAAAAAACCGCACGGAGGATCAAGATGCATAAGGTTTTGGTATTCGATCTTGATGGCACCCTTGCCAAACTTGGCAAAGGAATTACACAAGAGAACATTCAAAAGCTTTTTCAATTAGAGTCCATGGGATACCGTATCGCTGTCTGCTCCGGAAAACCCACCTATTATCTTTGTGGAATGCTGCGGCAGGTTGGACTGAAAGCCCCTATTTTGATCGGCGAAAACGGAGCAACGTTTATGTTCGGCGTCGATCTACCGCCCAAAACACATATGGTATACCCTTATTCTGAACTTGCAAAGCAGCAGTTGATAACACTCGAGCTCGAGCTTAACGCGGTTTTAGGCGACTCGGTTTGGTATCAACCGAATGAAGTCGGACTGACGCCGTTCCCGCCCAACCAAGCATGCTTTGACAAGATTCAACGCATTCTGGATAAAAGCCCAATCAGTGAGTTGGCTGTATATCGCCATTGCGACAGCTTTGACATCGTCCCCGCCTGCATCAGTAAAGCAAACGGCTTGGCGTATCTTGCAAAATATCTCGGGTTGCAAGCAACGGACTTCGTTGCCATCGGAGACGGTGTCAACGATTTGCCGATGTTTGAATATGCTGATATCTCAATCGCTATCGGCAATACAGTTTCCCATGCGGCAACACTCTCTTTTGGCACGATCGATCAAGCTTTGGAATACCTGCTTTCCTGCATTTAAATACTTAATAAAAAACAAATCTCCCATGGCAGCACAACTGCCATGGGAGATTCTTTTGTGTTAAACGAGATTGATCAATCTACCCGGGCGCTTATTTTACGTCGATGATCAGCTTGGAAACTTCGTCCCAATCGGGTACATTCTTGTAGAAGTCATACTTATCAAGAACGTACATCTTGACCATCATGTAGTCGATTGCGTCAGCGCTGAGGTCAACGTTTACGTCTGCCGCTGCAAGAGGCGCACCGGACAGCTCGTAGGTACCGAGCTTGTAACGTTTGATCATCATGTAGTCGATGGTATCAACAACACCGTCGCCGTTGATGTCGCCGATTACAGCAATCGTAAAGGATTTGCCGCATACGCCGCATACCAAGGTACCGTTTGTGCCGACATAATCAGCATCGGAAAGTTCCTTGCCGCTGTTGTCGAAAATGGTGACATCGCAGTAGAAGTTCTCCTTAAACGTCTTGACAGTCATCTTCTCGATCTTGACAACCAAGACACCGCTCAGGAAGGCAACATCTTCTGCATTGTTCTTCAGAGGAGGATACTTGATATAGTTGACGCTCTTCTCCTTAACATCGCCGCACTTGGAACAAATGACTTCTTTGATGTAAGGAGTATGGCAGTCAACGGCTTCTTTTTCGGTCGTAACATATGCGTGACCGGTTGCGGGGATGACCTCACGTTCGAGAATCTCGCCGCCGGAAGTACATCTCTTGATTCTTTCGCCGTCCTCATCGCAGTCAGCTTCTTTGGAAATCTCCCAATCGCCTGCGGTATGAATACCGGTTGCAGGGATCTTTTCGGTTACAACAGCCTCACCGCATTCGGAACAGAACTTGGATCTTTCACCGTCATCGGAACAAGTTGCATCCTTGGTGGTCGTCCAGTCGCCGAGAGAATGCTCAAGTTTTGCAATGGGTCTGGTTTCGGTAATCTTGCAGTTGTTGCAGATACGGGTCTCTTCGCCCTCTGCAGTGCAAGTTGCCTTCTTGGATACAGTCCAATCGCTCCAATCATGACCGGTTGCCTGAATCTCACGAATCTGCTTCTCGCCGCAACCATTTTTACACTCGCGCTGTTCTTCACCGGTAGAGGTGCATCCTGCAGGAGTGATTACAGTCCATTCTTCGGGCCAGTCGTGTCCGGTTGCGGGAATCTCACGAGTCTGCTTTTCGCCGCAATTGTTTTCACATACGCGCTCTTCTACACCGGTCGTGGTGCAATCAGTAGGAGTGACTACAGTCCATTCTTCGGGCCATACATGTCCCGTTGCAGGAATCTCACGAGTCTGTTTCTC